>JAJYKC010000474.1 GCA_021788955.1 Acidobacteriota bacterium | reverse complement strand
CCACGGGTGGATCGCGTCGAGGTGCTCGCGCAGCGAAAGCGGCATGTTGGACAGGATCGCGGTGCGGATGCCCGTGTCTCGTACGCGCATCGCCCAGTCCACCATCACCGGGTCGCCGTGGGACCAGCTCGAGGAATCGAGCGCCATGACGCGGCCCAGGCCGCCGTTGTGAAGCTCGACGCCGGCCATCTGTGAAAAGTCCTTCCAGTATTCTTCCGGCGTCATTTCACGGCGGTCGTAGGGCAGACGTTTGCGCCAATACAAGTCCCGAAAGCGCTCGACGTCAAGGTGGAATTCGGCGGCCATCGCCGAAACTTCCTCGGCCGGCTGCGGCCGGCAAAGCACGTTGCCATAGTCGAAAATGACGGACTTCAGTGGTGCCATATGCGCAACATCGGATAATATCGACACAAACGGGCAATGTCAAACACAAGCGCGCATAAACCAGCAGAGACGATCAGGTTCCAATTAAAAGAAGAACGGCTGCACTACATCCTGGACGCACTGCGGCGCGATGGCAAGGTCGTAGCGGCCGAACTCGGCGTCGTCCTCGGAGTCTCCGAGGACACCGTTCGCCGCGACCTGCGGGAGTTATCGCGCGACGGAAAACTCTTGCGCGTCCATGGCGGCGCCTTGCCGCCTTCGCCGGCCCCGGTCAGTTTTGCGGCGCGGCATGAGCAGTCGGTAGAGGCCAAACAGAGGATCGCGCGGGCCGCGGCGGCGATGATTCAGCCGGGACAGCTTGTGCTGGTGGACGGAGGAACGACGACGCAACAGGTCGGCCGCTACCTGGTGCCCGAGCTCGAGGCAACCATTGTGACCAATAACGTCCCGCTGGCAATGGAGCTTGCCGGCCACCCAAAGGTAGAGGTGATTCTCCTGGGCGGGATGATGTTCAAGGAGTCCCAAGTTACTCTGGGCGAGGAGGCCATCGAGGAGTTACGTTCTTACCGGGCCGACTTGTGCCTGTTGGGCGCCGGGAGCCTGCACCCGGAGTTCGGCCTGCGCACACCGGACCGCGACGAAGTGTTCCTGAAGCGGGCGATGATCGAAGCCGCGGCGGAAGTCGCGGCTCTCGTCACCGCGGAGAAGGTGGGCACTGCCCTGCCTTACTTAGTTGCCCCGGTCCGGGCGTTGACCCACTTAGTTACCGACGCCGCCGCGGACGCTCTCGAACCCTATCGCGCGCTCGGCGTCTCTGTCATGACCGTGTAACCGGACGTCCTTACTTACTTGTAAGTGACGCCCTGCCCCACTCCCTGCGAACTGGAAAAGTAGGCAGCGTCGAGACCGGGAGCGGAGAAGAGTTGGCCCGCGGAGAAAGAGACGATGCGGAGGCCGGACAAGGCGTTCATGTCTCCGTTCACGGACAGTACGTTTGACGGAGGAACTGCCAGCAGGACCTGCGGAGGTACGGTGAAGCTGCCGCTGGCCCCGGCGGCACGGCACGTGAAGGTGCCCAAGATGATGTCATGATAACTGGCGACCGTCGTGGCCGAGATGCCCTCGATCATGATCCAACCGTTAGGGTCCGCTCCGCTCCAGGAGAGGGTCAGCCCATCCGAACGGTTGATGGTATTGATGGAAGCGCGGTTGGTCCAAGTGAAACTGGAAGTTACCGGTATGGACGCCTGGAACGCGCCAACATCCGCCCCTCCTGACCCGTACACCGTGTAAACGCCGGGATTCAAGTAGAGCGTGCCGGAGCTGTTCCCGAGCTCGGCGCCATATTCACCGAGGGTCTGAGAAGCGATCCCCACAGCCCGGCCGGGACTCTGAAGGGTGAGGCCTGACCCTGCATCCAGGTACGTCGCGGTGACGCTCGGGAGGTATTGGCTGCCCGAGCCGTTGAACCAACTTTCGAATCCCACCGTGCAGGCGCCGACGGCCTCGATCGGAATCGAGGAGATCAGCTCTTCAAAATTGTCCGTCGTGAGGCGCAGGAAGATGGCTGAGAAGGTGTCCGTCGTAACAGCTTCGCTGGTGCCGCCTCCGGAAGGCGCCTGCGTGTACGTCGAACGGATGAGGTCGATCATTCCGGTGGCAACAGAGCCTTTCGACGCAAGTTCGCTATAAAGTCCGGACAAAAACTGAGACATATCGGAGCAGACCCCGCCCTGCGAAGCGATAGCGATGGTGAGGAAATTGCTGATTTTGTCCCCGATCTGCACGGACACCGGGACTGCGCAGCCGGCGATGCCGGAAGGCACCTGGAAGATGATCTGATCGACCCCCGAGCAGCAGCCCGAGCGGCCCTGGTACGCGATCGGCGCCTTGCGCCCGCCCACAAAAACCTGCGCGGGGACATCGGGCATGTGACCAGGGAGCGGGCCGACGTTCTCAGCCCCAATGACTGGACCAAGCCCGGTGCCCCAAAGGATAATCGGCTCGCCAGCCGTCGCTACGTGATCGAATGTCGTTCGTTCGTAGTTTGCGTGGGTGGCGACCGCGAGTCCGTTCCCAGCCTGGTTGACCGCGAAAATACCGAAACTGCTCTTGACCACCTCGACCGGTTCAGGAGCACTCGTCCTGCCGTTATAGGTCACCGTGACGGATCCGTTGCCGGCCGCGGTCGAGGAAGGCAACATCGCATTTATCTGGCTCGCCGACGTGTAGAGCACCGGCGCCTTGACCGTTATGCCGTTGACCGTTACGGCTACCGTGGTTCCGTGGAAACCGTCGGGCGTAAGAGGGAAACTGGAAACCTGAATGCCGATCGCCGGACCGAGGCCGGAGCCGAAGATCGTGAATAGCGATCCCCGGGCGATGGCCGCATTCGGCAGGCCCTGCGGGGCGAAACTGGCAGAATTGAGGATCCCGCCCTGGTTGATGCTGGGCTGAGCGAGCGCCATCGCGCAACCAAGGATGAAAAGAAGCGCAAGCCGTCTCATGGTAATCTCCCCGTGAAACTGGCAGGACGTGCGGGCAGGCCCTATATAGAGTCAGTGAAACGACCGCGGAATGCGTGTCAAATAGCCACAAAGTTGTAGTGAATAACTGATCCGCACTAACCGGATTGAACTATTCGTAAATCACGTCTTGCCCGACCTCAACCGAACTTCCGATATAGCCGAGATCCAGGCCAGGCGCTGAAAACGCCTGGTAGCTGGTCCCAGATGATACGGCGAGCGAACCCGCCCCGGTGAAGAAATCAAACGGCGGCAGCGCCAGAAGTACATAGGCTGGCACGGTGAACGAACCGCTCGCCCCCGGCGCATGACACGTGAAGGACGCTGTAACCACGCTACTATGATCCACGCTGCGCGACGAGATCCCCCTGATGTAGA
>JAJYKC010000473.1 GCA_021788955.1 Acidobacteriota bacterium | reverse complement strand
ACCCAGTTGGAGCAGCAGCATCGCCTCGGACCGGAAGCGTCCATGCTGAAGCTGTACTACAGCGAGATGCACAAGCGGCTCGGCGACCTGGCCATGGACGTGCTGGGGCCGGCGATGCCGCTGTGGCTGGAGTTGAGGTCGCCGATCATGAGGCTCATGACGCGCCGCATTTCGGCTTCCGTGCGGCTGCCTTCGACATAAGGCTTGTAGAGTTCGTGCTCTTTCTTCCAGTCGACGCCGTTGAACTGTGGATTCACGAAATAGCGGTTCAGCAGGCTCCAGCCTTCTTCGAACGCGGCGAGCTTTTCCGAGTTGAAGTCGATCGGGAGATCCGCGGCGACTGCGATTGGTTTGCTTTGATGGGCATCGAGCGGGATGCGTTCCACCTTGCCGGCGTCGAGGTAGACGACCTCCTTCGAGTCGGCAGTGAAGGCGTAGCCGCTCTTGCGGCCGGCCGTGGCGGTGAGTTGTTTCGCTACGGGTTTCTCCCGCGCGAGTTCATCAAGAGAATAGGTGAATAAGTTCACCTGGCCTGCGGCGCGGGCCGCGAACAAAAGCGTCTTGCCGTCGGGGCTGATCACAGGGCCATCGGCGTTGAGGCCGAGCGGCAGAAGGGAGAGGCGTTCGCGGATCCCGTCGAAGTTCACTGCCACGTGGGGCGTCGCGGCGGCTGCTTTCGTTCCGGTCTCCGATTTGCCGTCCGACTTACTCGAATCATTTCCGGTCGGTTTTGTTTGAAACAATTCCTGGAACTGATCTTCGTGAAACTTGGGGGTGTGCGGGATAAGCCAGACGCGGGCGATGTAAGAGGGCTCGGAGCGCTGCGCCGTATCGAAGAGCAGGAACGTTCCGTCCGGGCTCCAGGCGATGCGGCCGGCGGTTTCGCCGTTGGCGAGAAATTCGGCTTCACGCGGCGTGCCGCCCGAGGCGGGCACGAGCATGACTGTCCGGAACGATTTGGCGCCGATGTCGGCGAAGGCGATCCACTTGCTGTCGGGGGACCAGCGCAGGGCGGGCTCGCGTAGTTGCCCGGTGGCGAGGATGTGATCTCCCGTGCCATCGAGCGAGACGATGTGCAGTTCACGGCCATCACGCACATAGGCGAGCGATTTGCCATCGGGGGCGGCGAGGGGAAGTTCGTCGTTGCCGGCGGAGCGGGTGATCTGCGTTTCCTTGGCGGAGCGGAAGTCGTAAGAAAATACCTGGCCGTTGCCGTTGCGTTCGGAGACGTAAATAAGCGTGTTGCTGTCGGGGGTCCAGTGGAGATCGTCCTCGGGCGCCGCGGTGTGGGTAAGTCGGATCGCGTCGCCACCGTCCTTGGCGGAGGCCGCGAAGACTTCCCCATGCGCCGTGACTGCGATTTTCTTGCCGTCGGGCGAAAGCGCGAGGCCGGTGAACGTCGTGAGGTGTTCGACATGCACGGCCGGACCGTCGGCGACGCCGGCCAGCGTCAGCGGCACCTTCACAGCCGCGCCGGTCTTGGTATCGGCTTTCCAGATGGCGAAATCGCGCTCGAAGTAGACGGTCTTGCCGTCGGCGGAGAGAGTTGGGAAGAGGAAGCGGCCGGAAGTAAACTTTGTCACGGGCCGCGGCGTGCCGTTCGCCTCGATCGAGAGCACCCATAGGTTCTGCGCGCCGCTCCGGTCCGAGACGAAGAAAAGAGCGTGGCCATCGGGGCGCCACATCGGCCAGTCTTGTTTCGCCCCGCCGTCCACGAGCCGGCGGTACCCTCCGTCTTCGCCGGTCTTCTTCACCCAGATTTCGCTTTCGTCGAGATGACTGTGTCCCAGGCGCCACCACTGCGACATGCTGAAGCCGCGCGCGCAGAAAGCGATCTCGCCGCCGTCGGGCGACGGCGCCCCGTAATACTCGTTCAGGAAGAGTTCGCGGCTCACTTCAAGCGGCGTGCCGCCTTCGGCGCTGACGCGGAACAGGTCGTTGTCTCCCTGTACGTCGTTGACCGGGGACGTGAAGTAAATCCACTTGCCGTCGGCGGACCAGGCGTCGAGGTGTTCGGGGGCGTCGCTGAAAGTGAGTCGGCGAAGGTCGCCCGTGGAGAGCTTGAGGACGTAGATGTCACCGTTTCCGGTGCGGTCGCTGACGAACGCGAGTTGTTTGCCGTCGGGGGAGAAGAGCGGGCGGGATTCGGTTGCAGGGTTCGAGATGAGAAGATGGGCTTCCCCGCCCGAGGCTGGCGCGATCCAGATGTCGCCTCCCGAGACGAAGGCGAGTTGCTTGCCGTCGGGGGAGGGAGCGGGTTCGGACAAAGAAGGTAAGCCCGCGGCGGACGCGGCGAGCCCACCGGCCAGAAACACGAGCGAAATCCGAACCGCGGCATTCGACATATGTGGCGATTCTACTGCGGTTCGGAGTTTTCCGCCTGCATGGCCACTAAAAGTAATGCTTGAGTAGCTTCTTCATCCGCTTCCAGGATTCTTCCCGCGCTTTGCGGTTTGCTTCGCTCGCGTCCGGGGCTTCGCCGGCGCGCATGAAGCCGTGGCCGGCGCCGGGGTAGGTGACGGGCTCATAGGTCTTGCCGGCCGCCTTCATGTCGGAGACCGCGGTGGGGACTGTGGCGCCGATGCGGGCGTCGTTGCCGGCGTAGAAGCCGAACACGGGCGCCTCAATTCGCTTCATGGCGTCCGCGGACGGTGGTGGCCCGTAGAAGACGAACGCGGCGCGGAGGTCCGGCCGGTTGGTGGCGAAGCGGAACGACTGTCCGCCGCCCCAGCAGAATCCGGCGACGAAGAGTTCGCCGTTGGAGGAAGGGAGCTTGAGACCGTAGTCGGCGGCGGCTTTGAGGTTGGCCGTGATCTGGTCCGGGTCGAGGTGGCCAACCGCTTCGGTGGCGCGGCCGGCGGGGAAATCTTTGGTGCGGCCGCCGTTCGGGGCCATTCCGCTCAGCAGATCCGGCGCGATGGCGATGTAGCCTGCGGCCGCGAACTCATCGGCGACGTCCTCAACCCAGTCGGTCATGCCGAAAATTTCGTGAATCACCAGGACAACGGGAGTCTTGTGATTGGACTCGGGGTAGGCGATGAAGGTTTCCACCGCGCGGCCGTCGTGTTTAACGGTGACCCATTCGCGGTGGCGGGGCGACTTATCGACGGTCTGTCGGGCCCAGTCCTGGGCGGCGGCGCAGGAAAGAGAAAGTGCGACGGCGAGGAAGGCGCGAAACATAGGTAGATTTTGACGCGGTACTGGCTACCAGAGCCAGCCCGTTTTCAACAAACCCCTTTCAAACCGTGCGTGCGGTTTTCCCGCACACGGCTTAACGATGATCTTACGGATGTGGCT
>JAJYKC010000472.1 GCA_021788955.1 Acidobacteriota bacterium | reverse complement strand
TCCGCATACTCATCGATTCCGGTCGCTGCATCTATAGCTATCTCGGCGGCTCCTACATCCAGTTACCGCCGTCGCCTGACACCACCCGCTTATGAACCCGGCGGGAAAGGCCGCCTACGCCGGTGGGCCTCCGCGTCTGGTCGTCGCCGGGCTTTCGGGCGATTCAGGAAAAACCGTCGTATCCATCGCGCTGCTGCTCGAGGCCAGGCGCCGCGGCATGCCGGTCCGCGCATTCAAGAAAGGCCCGGACTACATCGACGCCGCCTGGCTCGCCTGGGCCAGCGGCGCGCCCGCTCGGAATCTCGATACCTTCCTCATGGGCTTCGATCGACCCGCCCGTTCCTTCGCCCTCCACGCCGTCCCCTCCGGCTGCAATCTCATCGAAGGCAACCGCGGCCTCTACGATGGCGTCGACGCAGTCGGCTCACACAGCACCGGTGCCCTCGCCAAGTCGCTGCGCGCCCCCGTCGTCATCGTCGTGAATGCGACCAAGATGACGCGCACCGCCGCCGCCCTCGTGCTCGGCTGCCAGAAACTGGATCCCGAAGTGCCCATCGCCGGCGTCATCTTGAATCAGACCGCCGGCGCCCGCCACTTGGGCGTTCTCCGCGACGCTATCGAAAGCGCTTGCGAAATTCCCGTCCTTGGCGCAATCCCCAAACTCAACTCCGCCCTCCTGCCCTCGCGCCACCTCGGCCTCGTTCCCCCCGCCGAGCACTCGGCCGCCTCATCTCTGGCGCAAGGTCTCCTCGACGCCACGCGCCCCTATATCCACTGGGACCGCCTTTTCGAAATCTCCGATTCCGCCCCGGCCCTAGATGCACCTCCCCTCGAACTCGCGCACCGCTGCTACGGAACCCGGCTGAGAGTCGGATACGTAACCGATTCGGCCTTCACCTTCTACTACCCGGAGAATCTCGAAGCCCTCGAGCGCGAAGGCGCCGATCTCATCCCCCTCTCCGCTCTTTCCTCGCCAGCCCTGCCTGACTCCCTCGACGGCGTCTACATTGGCGGCGGTTTCCCCGAAACTCACGCCGCAACTCTGGCCGCGAATTCCGGATTTCTCAACTCCATCCGCCACGCCGCCCGCAACGGCCTTCCCATCTACGCCGAATGCGGCGGCCTCATGTTACTCGCCCGCGGACTCCATTGGCGGTCCGAGCGTTTCGAAATGGCGGCCGTTCTCCCGTTTGACGTCGAGGTCTGCCCCTCGCCCCAGGGCCACGGCTATACCGAGCTCTGCGTTGATACCTCGAATCCCTTCTTCCCGCGCGCCTTTAAGACGCCGGGCCACGAATTTCACTACTCCCGCATCCTCGCGGGCGAAACTGATCTGCCGTCAACGGTTTGCGCTCTAAGTCGCGGCGAAGGCTGTTTCCATCGCCGCGATGGCATCGTTGTCGATAACGTCTGGGCCAGTTACACGCACTTACACGCGCTGGCTACGCCGGAATGGGCTCGGGCTTTCTTGGCCGTCGTCCGCCGTCGCGCTCCTGTGGCTGCATAGGCCGCGCTGTTGCCTCTTCGTCGGGAACTAACTCCACCGGCAGCCGTCCGGTAAATGCCGCTATCTGATCGCACGAGAAGGGAATCTGTATTCTGCCGGCGAATCCGCTCCCCGCCGTCAACGGAACGCTCGGCTTCTCCCGCACCCCAAGCAAAATCCGCACGCCGGCCGCCCGCGGATCGTTCGCCAGCGCCTTCACCAGTTCAGGCTCGTCCGCCGCCACTCTCTCGCCGACAATCACCAGCGCCGGTCGGAATACCGAAATAATCGCCGACGCGTCATAACCGTTCCGCGCGAACCGGCACGCCAGACACCCGTCCGGATGCCACGCAATCGCTTGAATCAACGCCTCGTCCCGCGTCACAATCAGCACATTCGTCGGCTGGCCATGAACCCGCCGGTAATAAGGACATTCGTTGCACGGGCCCGAACAGAAGCTCTTCGTGTGCCCAGCCCCGTGGACCACTCTTATTAGCTCAAAGCACCACGCCGCATGAATTTGATAAGCGACACAATTGCGGCAGCCCTCGCGCAGCGTCTCGCTCATGTACTCCCAGCACCGCAACGGACGCGCGCTGTTCAGTGCGACCGGTCCCGCGGCCCTCGAAGTCCCCGCCTCAGGCTCGCTCGTCTTTGGCAGGAATGGTTCGAGATTGTGCGCGTCGACGCGGTAGTGCCCGCCGGCCGTTCGCGTAGCCTCAAGCCGGCCCTTCTTGATCCACTTCAGGACGGTATCGGGTTTGACCGAGCATAACTCTGCGGCCCTACCCGTCGTAAGCATGCGGCCTGACATCGTCCGGCCTCCTCGTCCCCCAACGGCTTCATTATTTGTCCGGAAAAGCCGGAAGTCAAGCAACGCGGATCCGGTTTCTCCTCCCCTCCGCGGGGATTTTATGGGTTCGCCCCCGGCTTAGGCCATTCCTACACCAGAGAAACTTTCAACGTTGTTGACGAATCTGGATCGGGCCTATTCTGGGGACGCAAGATATCGAGGCAGACGCCGGCTCGCGCTGCGCCGGCAGCAATTGAACCAAGTCGGTTTTAGGAGGTTCTGAAATGAGGAGTCTCATCCGTCCGCACGGCGGCGGAGATTTGAAGTGTTTGCTTTTGGAAGGCAAAGCTCGGGCCGAAGAGGCCAAACGAGCCGCGCACCTGAAACATGTGCCGATGACCAGTCGCGAAACCGGCGACCTCATCATGATGGGAATCGGGGCCTTCACTCCCCTCGAAGGCTTCATGGGACACGACGATTGGCAGGCCTGCTGTGATACTTACAGCCTGCCCAGCATGAATAACCTGTTCTGGCCGATTCCAATTACACTTTCCGTCGAAGAGGATTACTCGAAATCCATCGCCATCGGGGAGGATATCGGGCTTTGGGACACCGAGACCGATTCTCTCCTCGGCACCATGCACGTCACCGAGAAGTACAAGATCGACAAAGAACACGAATGTAAGCAAATCTTCCGGACCACCGACACCAACCACCCCGGCGTCCACACAGTCATGGACCAGGGCGCGGTAAATCTGGCTGGTCCCGTGAAGGTAATCTCCGAATCGTATTATCCGGAGATGTTCAAAGGAATCTATCAGCGGCCCGCCGAAGCCCGCGCCGCGTTCGCCGAGCGCGACTGGTCGACTGTCGCCGCCCTCCAGCTCCGCAACCCGATGCACAATTCCCACGCCTACCTGGCCTGGATCGCCATCGAGGTCTGCGACGGCGTCTATATTCACCAACTTGTCGGCAAACTGAAACCCGGCGACATTCCCGCCGGCGTTCGTGTCAAAGCCATCGACGCGCTCGTCAGT
>JAJYKC010000471.1 GCA_021788955.1 Acidobacteriota bacterium | reverse complement strand
TAAGTATCTCTACCTTTGCCAGAAGTCCTCGTTGTGGCTGACAAAGTCCGGATACGCGCCCGCCCCTAACTCGAATAAGTCGAGTCCCTGCCTCTCGCCTTCGGCGGCTACCCGCAGCGGGTAGAACTTATTCAGCACCCGGTTGAAACCATAACTGACCGGCAGAACAAAGCCCACGAGCGTCCCCACCCCGGCCAATTGCGCAATCCACTGTCCTTCGGCTGCGCCCGGCGTAAGGAACCCGGCAGCCAGCAGTCCCCAGATCCCGGCGAACCCGTGCACGGAAATAGCGCCCGCCGGATCGTCGATGCGCAGGTGTAACTCCAGCCACTCGACCGAATAGACTACCAGCGCTCCGGCCACGATACCCACCAGCATCGCCCCCGCGGGCCGCATCAGCGAGCACCCGGCGCTCGATGCCACCAACCCTCCGATCCAGCCGTTCGCACTCAACGAAGCATCGGTCTTCCCAAACCGCACCCGCGTGATTCCCGCCGCCACCAGCGCCGCCGAAGCCGCTCCCAGCGTCGTGTTCACCGCAATCAGCGCCACCCGGCTCGCGCCTTCACCGAGCAACAGAATCGCGCCGGCGCCGCCGAGCCCGATCCATCCAACCCAGGCCAGAAAGCATCCAAGCAAAACGATCACCGCATTGTGTCCCGGCAGCGCCGACGGCATGCCATCCGCGGTGTACTTGCCGCGCCGCGGCCCGAGAATCCAGGTGACGGCAAGCGCGGTGAGGCCGCCTGTCACTTGGATCGCTCCGGCGCCGCCCGCATCGAGGAATCCCCGTCCCAACCCCGCGAGCCGCCCGCACTGCGCGAGCGATCCCACGCCCCAGGCCCAGTGAGCAAACACCGGAAACGTCAAGCCCGCGACCATCGCCGCCGAAGCGCAAGCCGCCCCCAGCCGCCAGCGGTCCGCGCCGCTGCCCAGCGGAATCATCGCCGCAATTCCCGCGCTGAACATCCCCAGCACAACCGCGAGCGCCGTTGGGCTGTTCCAGTCGACGCCGCTCAAGAACACGCCGCCTGCCCCAAGCCAATCCCATGTCTTGCCGCCAAGCGTGATCATGCGTCCCGGCACTCCGGGTATGCCCTGCCAGCAAAATCCCACCACGGCGTAGACCAGCGCGGCCACGGAAGCGACCGAAAGCGAAGCCAGCATCGCGTGCGCGGCGTTCCGCGAGCGTCCCAGGCCGGCGTTGATCAGTGTGAGTCCGGCCGCGGCCAACGGCGTCAGGAGAACGAGCCCGAGACAGACGGCGCCTGTGTCCGGATTCATCGGCGGTCCCCGCGCGGAGCCAGATGACCGCGTGCCGCTACAACCAGGCCCAGCGCCTCAACCAGGACGCCGGCCACCGTAAAAGCGCCGCGCGAAGCTTCCGTGCGAAGCAGAACCAGCGCCGCCGCGACGATCCCCCATCCCGCCAGTAACAGCATGAATCCCGCGAGTTTCACCGGAGTTTGCCCATTATAACAGCGCACTCTGCCGGGCTTCACACTCACCGTGATATCGTTAACGAATCAAAATCGCGAAGGAGATCCGCACCATGCGAATGACACGCCGGCAAGCCATCGGCGCTATTGCGGCCGCCCCGGCCATCCTCACCCGCCGCGCCTCGGCCGATACGCCCGCCCTGGAAATCGAAAAGGGTCCGTTCCAGGGCACGCGCGAATCGCTGAAGGCTTACCGCGTTCCCGATTGGTTCCGCGACGCCAAACTCGGCCTCTGGGCGCATTGGGGACCCCAGTCCGCCCCCGAGCAGGGCGATTGGTTCGCCCGCAGCATGTACCTCGAAGGAAACCACGACTACGAGTGGTTCCGCCAGAACTTCGGTCCCCAGTCCAAATTCGGCTACAAGGACGTCATCCCCACCTTCAAAGCCGAAAAGTGGGACCCCGGGCACCTCATGGACCTCTACGTCAATGCCGGCGCCAAGTACTTCGTCAGCATGGGCGTCCATCACGACAACTTCGATATGTGGAACTCCAAGTATCAGCCGCGCTGGAACGCCGCCGCCGCCGGTCCGAAAAAGGACATCGTCGGCATGTGGAAAGACGCGGCCCGCAAACGCGGACTTCGTTTCGGCGTAAGCGAGCATCTCTCCAATAGCTTCGACTGGCTCGCTCCCTCCCACCTCGCCGACAAAGACGGCCGCTACGCCACCGTTCCCTACGACGGAAGTGATCCCGCCTTCGCCGATCTCTATCACAGCTATAAGGACATGCCGTTCGGCTTCGCCGAATCCGCCAAACCCATGGGCCGCGTCGCGCCCGATTGGTGGAAACTCCAGTACTTCAACCGCATCAAGGACCTCATCGATCAGCACCAGCCGGACTTGCTCTACACCGACGGCGCCATCCCGTTCGAAGAATACGGACTAAGTCTCGTCGCCCACGTCTACAACGTAAGTGCCAAGTTACACGGCGGAAAGTGCGAGGCAATTTACACGAGTAAGCGCGCCGATGACTGCGCCGAAGGAACCTGCGCGCTCGACCTCGAACGCGGCGTCGTCGACAAAATCTGGCCCGACCCCTGGCAGACCGACACCTGCATCGGCCAGTGGCACTACCGCCGCGACATCGTCTACAAAACTCCGAAAATCGTCATCGACATGCTCGTCGACATCGTCAGCCGCAACGGCAACCTGCTTCTCAACTTCCCGCTGCCCGGCTCCGGCATGCTCGACGACCGCGAACTCGCGGTCCTGACCGGGCTCACCGAATGGATGCAGGTCAACAGCGAAGGCATCTACGCGACGCGCCCCTGGAAGATCTACGGCGAAGGGCCGAGCACGCTGCCAAAGCCCGAACGCGCCGGGAACATGGGCTTCAACGAACGCAACCGGCGCGAGTTGACGTCCGGGGACATCCGCTTCACCACAAAAGGCAACACGCTGTTTGCCTTCATCATGGGCTGGCCGCCTTCCGAAGTCGAAATCGCCGCCCTCGGCTCCGCCAGCCCGCAACAGCCCGGCAAAATCCGCCGCGTCGAGCTGCTCGGCCATAAGGGGAAGCTGCAGTGGAGCCAGAGCGATAAGTCGCTCAAGGTCCAGATGCCTCCCGAGCGTCCCTGCGAGTTCGCCATGACGCTGAAGGCGACGCTCGCCTGAAACTCGTTCACAACGCCGCGAGTGCGACCCATCTCGCTTACTTACAACGACTTACTCGCCCGGCCTCGGCTTCCGTTTTGCTTGCCCCCTGCTACACTTACAGGCGTTGATAGTTCCTGGCCAGGAATATCCGTTCGTTGTAGTAATGCGAAGCTCTCCAGGACGCGGCGGAGGTACTGCCATCGCGCTGCCATAACCCGCAGAAAGAGAGA
>JAJYKC010000003.1 GCA_021788955.1 Acidobacteriota bacterium | reverse complement strand
AACACGACGTTTGGGTCGCCCGGCTTCGGGAGCATCAGCTCGCTCAATACCTCGGCGCCGGCGCGAATCATTCAGTTAGCCTTAAAGTTGTACTTTTAAAGAGACTTTTATGAACCGGCGTGACTTCTTGACCCAATCCGCGGTGCCTCTGCTCGGCGCCGCCGCTCCCGCGCCGCCCCGCGGCGAGCGCAGGAACATCCTCCTGATCTACATGGAGCAGTTTCAGCACGACGTGGCGTCCTTCGCCGGAGGTCCCGCCAAAACGCCAAACCTGGAGAAGTTCGCGGCAAGCGCTGCCAATTTCCGCACGGCTTGCACCACCACCGCACTCTGCTCGCCGTCGCGCGCCGCTCTGTTCACGGGCCGCCTGGGCCACCGGACCCATCTCCAAGATAACCCCTACGGCTGGCATACCCCCTTCATCGCTCTCGACCTCAAACAGACCACGCTCGTCGAATGGGCGCTAAAGAAGGGCTATTTCGCCGGCTATTTCGGCAAGTGGCATTTGGGTGCCGACGGCCCGATTTTACGCGGTGTCCAACGTTACACCCCGACGGGCTTCGAGCGCCCGCGCGTTCCCGGCAAGACCATCGAGCCCGATTTCTCGATGGCCAAACGCTACTACGAAAAGGGCCGCGTCTTCCCCGAGAAGCCCGGTTTCTACGCTACCGCCCCCGGCGCTTACGAGACCAGCCATACCGGCAACGTCGCGCGAGCCGGCGTCGCGTTTCTGAAGGAGGCGCAGAAATTGGACCAGCCTTTCTTCCTGAGCGTCAGTTTCCTCGCCGTCCATCCGCCCTACAACGTCCCCAAGCCTTACAGCTCGATGTACGACTGGCGATCGGTCCAACTACCTGTCAACCTCCATGATTCCTTCAAGAACAAGCCCGCCTATCAGCCCGACATCATGTGGCCGTTTCACGATACCGGGCACATGTCCGACGACGACTGGCGCCGCTGCATCGCTTTTTATCACGGTTTTGTTACCATGCTGGACCGCGCGCTGGGCGAGGTATTCGACGCACTGGCGTCCAACGGGTTCGCGGATAACACGCTGGTGGTGGTCCTTGCCGATCACGGCGACATGACCGGTGCGCACAACCGCTTCGATAAGGGCCCCTATTCCTATGATGAGGTGATGCGCGTTCCCCTGCTGGTGCGCTGGCCGGACGCCCGCCCGCGCGAGATCGACCGGCACGTGCATTCCATGGACGTGAATCAAACCATCGTCGAATGGGCCGGCCTGCAACCCGATATTCCCAACGTGGACAGCCGATCGCTGCGCCCTCTCATCGAGGGCGGCGACAGCGGCTGGGACACGCCGGACGAGGCGTTCTACCGCTATGAGTGGTACAACGGCCTGTGGTTCGGCGTGCGCGCCATTCGCACGCCCGAATTCAAGTATTGTTTCAATCCCGGCGGAATCGACGAACTGTACGACCTCCGGAAAGATCCCGGCGAGCTTCTCAATCTGATCGATACTCCCGCCGCGGCGCCCGTGCAGCACCGCCTCGAAGATCGCCTGCTCGCTCACCTGGATCAGGTCGGAGACACGCTGGTCGCGCCCCGGCTCAAGGAATATCTGGCGTTCAACCGGGCCCGCCAACAGAGGCATCCATAGATACTTCATGAATCCCCTATCCACAACGGAAGATATCGGCAATGGCGGCACCTCGCTGCCAAAGATGCGCATCACCGGCGTGCGCGCGCACAAGCTCGGCGGCAGGCTGGAACGGCGCTTCGGCTGGTCGCTGAACTGGACCGACCGGCGCGAGGCTACGCTGGTCGAGGTCACCACCGACGCCGGCCTGACCGGCTGGGGCGACGGCGCCTATGGAGGCGAACTCCTGGCCCGGCATCCGGAACTGGTAATCGGCCGATCTCCCTTCGAAGTGGAGGCGATCTTCGACGATCTCCGGCGCCCGCCGGAACACCAGCAGCGCGTGGGTGAGTCGCGGTGTGGCGGCCTGGATATGGCGCTCTGGGACATCATCGGCCAGGCGGTGGAACGCCCGGTTTCGAATCTCCTGGGACGGAAATACCGAACCCGCGCACAGCCCTACTGCACCGCTCTCTATCGGCAGGACTGGCCGGACCTCGCCGCCGGACTCGCCGCGGAAGCGCGCTGCTGGAAAGCGCGCGGATTTCGCGCCATGAAAATGAAGATCGGCTACGGGCCTGAACTGGACGTCCACATTGTGCGCGCGGTGCGCGAGGCCATCGGCGATGAAACCGGGCTGGCGGTGGATGCCAACTGCGCCTACGATGCCGCAACGGCGATAGCGCTAGCCCGGCGTCTGGATCCGTTCGGCCTCTTGTGGCTCGAAGAGCCGATCCTGGCCGAGGATTGCGAGGGATACCGGCGCCTCCAAAGTTCCATCCGCATTCCCTTGGCCGGCGGCGAAACCTATGGAGTGGATCAACTCATGCGCGAGTACGTGCAGCCGCGGCTGCTCGATATCGTGCAGCCGGAGATCGAAATCGTCGGTTTGACGGGAGCCCGCCGCATCGCTCAACTATGCTGGCTGAATCATGTACGCATGATTCCGCATCATTGGGGAACCGCCGTGCGCGCGGCGGCGCTCTTACATCTGGTGGCTACCGTTGCTCCACTCACCCCGGCCCTGGAACCGCCGCCGGTGCTGTTTGAATTCGATTGTACCGAGAACCCCTTCCGCGACGCGGTCGTCAAAGAGCGCATCCAGATCGATGAAAACGGCGAAATCCAGGTGCCTGCCCGCCCCGGTCTGGGCATTCAAGTCGTACGCGAGGCCGTCGAGGAATACCGCACGGAGTTGATCGCCATCGGTTGAAACCACGTGCATGCGTGCAAGGTGATATGTAATGTATAAGGCTGCGGAATTCGGAATATGAGTCCTCAACTTCTTCTAAGCGAAATGGAAAAACACCTGGAACAGGGTGTCATACCCTTTTGGTGTGCCCGGGCCGTCGATCCCGAGCAGGGAGGATTTCGAACCAACTTCGATCGGAATGGCGCGCCTCTGCCCTGTCCCGAAAAATATCTCAATACCCAATGCCGCTTCATCTGGTGGTTTTCCACCTTGTGCCGGCGCTATCCATCCGATCCCCAGTACGGCCGGATGGCTCGGGACGGGGTCGATTTTCTGATCCGCCACTTCTGGGACGGCGCCAACGGCGGCTGGTACTGGAAGACGCATGCCGACGGGTCGCCACTGGACACAGCCAAGATCGGCTACGGTCAAAGTTTCGCCATCTACGCCCTGTCCCAATACGCCCTGTGCGTGGGCGATGCCCGCGGTCTCGACTACGCCTCGCGGACTTTCGACCTGCTTCAAAAATACGCTGCCGATACGCTCCATGGCGGCTATGCCGAAAATCTGGATACCGCGTGGACGCCCTTCCCCGATGATCAGGGCGGCGTCAACCGCAAAGGCCTCGATACCCACATGCACCTCATGGAGGCCTATACCGTGCTCTACCAGGCTTCTAAAGCGGAAATCCATCGGCGCAAACTTCTCCAGTTGATCGAATTGATCCGCACCCGCATGATCAATACCGCCCAAAGCTGCGGCCGCAATCAATTCGACGAGGACTGGAATCCCCTCCCCGCCATTGCCATCACCCGCACCTGGAATGCGGAGCGCAACGGTCCCGGCACGGCCGAGCCTATCGACACGACTTCCTACGGCCACAACGTGGAACTTTGCTGGTTGATTCACCGCGCCCTCGAAAGCGCCGGAGTCGACGCCGCTCCTTACCTCCCGCTGACCCGCGCCATCATCGACCATGCCATGAAGGAAGGCGTGGATTGGGAACACGGCGGAATCTATCGCGACGGCCTGCCGGGCGGGTCCGCCGTTGTCCTCGAAAAGGAATTCTGGCAGCATGCCGAAGCCCTGGTGGGGTTCATCGACGCCTATCAGCACTTCGGCGATCCCCGCCAACTGGAAGCCGCCGGCTGCATCTGGCGCTTCATCCGCGACCACATGGCGGCGCCCGCCGGCGAGTGGCGCACTTTGCTGTCGCGCGATGGCCGCACCGCCATCGATCCGAACCTGGGCAATCCCTGGAAATGTTCCTATCACACCGGCCGCGGCCTGACTGAGAGCGTCGACCGCCTGCGCGCGCTCCTCAAGGCCACACCGAAATGAAATCCAACCCACGCTGGATCGGCCTCTTGTGTGCAGGCCTTTCCTTTTTGGGCACTGCCTCTGCTCAGACGATCAGCCGCACTTTGTCCGCTGGATGGCAGTTTCACAGCCTCCGTACTCCCCAACCGTCCCAACAGGTCGATTGGCGCGCCGCCGTCGTCCCCGGCGTGGTCCAGCAGGACCTGCTTCGATATGGCCTGATCCGCGACCCCTCCTACGGCCTGAATGAAAAAACCTATCAGTGGGCCGGCCTGTCCGACTGGGAGTATCGCAACACTTTTTCGCTCACCCCGGCCGAACGGGCCTGCCGGCACATCGATTTAGTCTTCGAGGGCCTCGACACCTTCGCCACCGTCTACCTCAATGGCGAGCCGGTGCTGCAAGCGGACAACATGTTCCGCCAGTGGCGTTTGCCCCTCGCCCATAAGCTGCGCCCCGGCGGCAACGAACTCCGTATTGTCTTCCATTCCCCCGTAACCAGCCTCCTGGACAAAGTCAAAGCCTTGCCCTTTCATTTACCCACCGTCAACCAGATCCAGGAAATATGTGAAGAAGGTATCGCCACCGATCCTTACACTCGCAAAGCGCCTTATCAGTATGGCTGGGATTTCAACCCACGCTTAGTTACCGAAGGAATCTGGCAGCCCGTGCGTCTCGAGGCCTGGAATAAGCTTCGCCTCGACGATTTGCATATCCATCAGCGCCACATCGCCAAAGATGGTGCTTACTTCGACACCGGGTTATCCATCGATGCCGATAGCGCCGCCACGGCGCTTGTTGAGATTACTTACCAGGCTCCTGCCGCCGCTGCATTCTCTCCGCTAACTCGCCTTTCCGTTGCCTTACATCCCGGCATGAACGACATCTCTCTGCCCGGTTCGATTCGCTCGCCGCAATTGTGGTGGCCCAACGATTATGGCCCGCAAGCGATGTATCGGTTCAAAGCCATCGTTCAATTGCAAGGGGAAACCGTGAGGGCAGAGAAGAGCGTCGGTTTCCGCTCTGTCGAACTCCGGCGGGAAAAGGACCAGTGGGGCAAGAGCTTCGGCTTCATCATCAATGGCGTGCCGATTTTCGCCAAAGGCGTCAGCGTCGTCCCCATTGATGTCTTTCCCAACCGCATCACCCGCGAACGGCTGCTGCCCATGCTGACCGCCGCCCGCGACGCCCATATGAACATGCTCCGCGTCTGGGGCGGTGGCATTTACGAGCCCGATGCGTTTTATGAAATCTGCGACCGTCTCGGCCTCATGATCTGGCACGATTTTATGTTCGGCGGCGAAATGCCGGCCTATGATGCGGACTTCCTCGACAATGTCCGCCACGAGGCCATCGATCAGGTCCGCCGCCTCCGCGACCATCCCAGCATCGTCCTCTGGTGCGGCAACAACGAAATCGAAACCGCCTGGAACTCCTGGAAAGAGCGCATCCAATTCAAGAACGCATTGCCTCCGGATTCCCGCGATGCCGTCTGGGGCGGATATTTGCGCCTTTCCAACACTATCCTGGGCGGTGTCGTGGCCGCTTACTCGCCCGGAACGCCGTATTGGCCAAGCTCGCCCAGCGCCGATTACGATATGCCGCCTAGTAATAACTCCGACGGCGATATGCATTACTGGAAGGTCTGGTATAATAACCTGCCTTCCGAAAAGTACACCGAGCTGCTTCCTCGTTTCATAAGCGAATTCGGATTCGAGAGCTTTCCGGCGATGGCGACCCTGCGCAGCTTCGCACCTCCCGATCAGTTACACCTCGAGTCTCCGGTCATGAGCGCACATCAAAAGAGCATGGGCGCGCATGGGAACCAGATCATCGCGGCGGCCGTCCAGAGGGACTATGGTAAACCCGTCGACTTTCCTGCCCTCGTTTATCTTAGCCAGGTCGAGCAGGCCGATGCCATGAAAGTGGGTGTTGAGGACTTCCGCCGCCTCCGTCCGCGCACCATGGGCGCACTGTATTGGGAGTTGCAGGATGGCTGGCCGGATATCTATTCCGCCAGCATCGATTACTACGGACGATGGAAAGCTCTCCAATGGTACGCCCGTCGCTTCTATTCTCCCTTGTTGATCTCGCCGTGCACAGATCATGGACAGGTGAACGTGTTCGCCATCAGCGATCGCCGGCAGGCGGTAAGCGGGATAGTCCGTCTTCGACTACTTGATTTTCTGGGACGCGTGCTGGAGCAGAAGGAGCAATCCGTCAATGTGCCGCCGCTCTCGAGCACATTGGTTTTGAGTCTGGAGGAACGGCAGTTACTAAATGGCCAGGATCCCAAGCGGGTATTTATACACGTGGAGTGGCTCCAGGGAGAAAAGCTGCTCTCTTCGAATAATCTCTTCTTTGCGCCGGCTGCCGATCTCCTCCTGCCGAAAGCCGTGGTTCACGGGACCATTACGCCCGGCGGTAAGCTACAGGTAAGTTCCGATGTCCTGGCGCGCGATGTATGCATCGAATTGCAGGACCCTGATGCCCGCCCCGACGACAATTTCTTCGATCTTCTGCCCGGCCAGCCTGTTTCTGTGGCCGTCCATGGCAAGGCGCCGCTGCGGTCCTTACAGCCGCATGTGATATCCATGACGGATGCCTTGGCGAGGCTTTCCGAATAGCAACTGCTTCTAAGGCTGAAGCACGGCCGCACGCCGCGCCCGGATACGCACGGGAATCACAGAATGTAGCGGCTGAGGTCCTGATCTTTGACGATCTCCGCAAGCTGCTTGCGTACGTAGGTGGCGTCCACCCGGACGGTTTTCTTCTTCAGGTCGGGGCCCTCGAACGATACTTCTTCGAGCAGCTTCTCCATGATGGTGTGCAGCCGCCGCGCGCCGATATTCTCGGAGCTCTCGTTCACCTGTGCGGCGAAGCGCGCCACTTCCTCCAGCGCATCGTCCATGAGCACCAGTTTGATGCCCTCGGTTTCGAGCAGCGCCGTGTACTGCTTGGCCAGCGCGTTCTTCGGCTCCTTCAGGATACGGATAAAATCTTCCACCGACAGCGACTTCAGCTCCACGCGGATCGGAAACCGCCCCTGGAGCTCGGGAATCATGTCGCTCGGCTTCGAAACGTGGAATGCGCCGGCGGCGATGAACAAAATGTGGTCCGTGCGCACGAAGCCGTAGCGCGTGTTCACGGTCGTTCCTTCGACGATCGGCAGGATGTCCCGCTGCACGCCCTCGCGGCTCACGTCCGGCCCGTGCCCGCTCTCCCGCCCGGCGATTTTGTCGATCTCGTCCAGAAAAATAATGCCGCTCGTTTCCACGCGCTCGAGCGCCACGCGCGTCACCTGGTCCATGTCGATGAGCTTCTGCTCCTCTTCCTGCACCAGGTAGTCGATCGCCTCCCCCACGCGCATCTTCCGCCGCCGCGTCTTCTGGCCGAAGACGTTGGGCAGCATGTCTTTCAGGTTGATGCCCATCTCCTCGATGCCCGCGTTGGTGGTCACCTCCAGCGTGGGCCCGCGGTCCTTGACGTCCAACTCCACCATGCGCTCGTCGAGTTTGCCCTCGCGCAGCCGCTCGCGCAGTTTCTCGCGCGTGCGCTCGGCGCTTTCGCTCGGCTCGGGCTGCGGCGGCATCAGGAGATCCAGCAGCCGCTCCTCGGCATTCAGTTCCGCGCGGTCCGCCACCTCGTCGAGCCGCTCCTCCCGCACCATATCGATGGCGATATCCACCAGGTCGCGGATCATGGACTCCACGTCGCGGCCCACGTATCCCACTTCGGTGAACTTGCTCGCCTCCACTTTCAGAAACGGCGAATTCGACAGCCGCGCCAGGCGCCGCGCCAGTTCGGTCTTGCCCACGCCGGTGGGGCCGATCATGAGGATGTTTTTCGGCATCACCTCTTCGGCCATTTCCGGCGCCAGTTTTTGCCGGCGGATGCGGTTGCGCAGCGCGATCGCCACCGCGCGCTTGGCCTCCGCCTGCCCCACCACGTGCTTGTCCAGTTCGCGCACGATCTCCCGAGGCGTCAACTCGTCCAGTATGGGCTCTTCGTCCGCGGACTGCGCGGGAAGATAGATCACCATGGCTACTCCAGTTCCTCGTAGGTGACGTTCTCGTTGGTGTAGATGCAGATTTTGCCGGCGATGGCCATGGCTTCCTCGACGATGCGCCGCGCCGACAGCTTGGTATTGCGCATCAGCGCCGTGGCCGCCGAAACCGCGAACGGCCCGCCCGAGCCGATCCCCGCGATGCTCTCGTCCGGCTCGATCACGTCGCCGTTGCCGCTCACCAGGTACATGCTCTTCGCGTCCGCCACCAGCAGCAGCGCTTCCAGGTGCCGCAGCACGCGGTCCGTGCGCCATTCCTTCGCCAGCTCCACCACCGCGCGCGGCAGGTTTCCGTTGAACTGCTCGAGCTTCGATTCGAAGCGCGAGAACAACGCGAAGGCGTCCGCCGTCGAGCCCGCGAATCCCGCCAGCACCTTGTCGTTGTACAGCCGCCGCAGCTTTCTGGCCGACCCTTTCAGCACCTCGTGCCCAAGCGTGACCTGCCCGTCGCCCGCCATCACTACCTTGTTGTCGCGGCGCACGCAGATCACTGTGGTCGACCGTATTCTCTCTTTCATTGTGTGCCTTTATTCTATCAGCGGAACAAAACGCCGGCACCGTGCCGGACCACCGAATGCTTCGCGAATTCCGCCCGTTTTTCCGAAAAATCCGTGCGGAAATGCGCGCCGCGGCTTTCCTCGCGCGCCAGCGCGCAGCGCGCGATGAGCAGCGCAACTTCGGCGCCGGGCTGCTCCTCCAGAAGCCGGCAGGCCTCCCCCAGTCCTTCGTTCGAGCGGACGATGCCGCATTTGTCCCACAGAATTTGCCGCACGCGTTCGCTTGGCCGCCGCGCCTCCGCACCGGTAGACTTTCCTATGCGGCACCCGGCCGCGCCCCGCATCGCGCGCCCGGCCCTCGCCCCAAACACCAGCCCTTCCAGCAGCGAGTTGCTGGCCAGACGATTCGCCCCGTGTACTCCGGTGCACGCCACCTCCCCCGCCGCAAACAAGCCCGGGAGCGTGGTGCGCCCGTCCAGGTCCGTCCGCACGCCGCCCATGGCGTAATGCGCCGCGGGCGCCACCGGTGCGCCTTGTCCCTCCAGGTCCACGCCATAGCGCAGGCAGGTTTCGTAAATTCGCGGAAACCGCTGGCGCACAAACCCCGCCTCGCGGTGCGACAAATCGAGCAGCACGTGCGGCGTGCCCGTGCGCGCCATTTCCGCCACGATGGCCCGCGCCACCACGTCCCGCGGCGCCAGTTCCTTCAGCGGATGGTAGCGCTCCATGAAGCGCTCGCCCGCCAGGTTGCGCAATTGCGCTCCCTCGCCGCGCAGCGCTTCCGAGAGCAAAAACCGCGGCGCGCCCTCGATGTGCAGCGCCGTCGGGTGGAACTGCACGAATTCGATGTCGCTGATTTCCGCTCCGGCACGGTAGGCCATCGCCACGCCATCGCCGGTCGCCACGTCCGGATTCGTCGTATTCAGAAACAGGCTACCCAGCCCGCCGGTGGCCAGCAGCACCGCGCGCGCATGCACCGGCCCGTCTTCCAGCAGGGCCCCGTAAACGCCCTCGCCGTCGCCCAGCAGCCCGATCGCCGACGCATGGCTACGAAACGTCACGCACGGAAGCGATGCCGCTTTCTGGTACAGTGTGCGCGCGATCTCGCGCCCCGTGGAATCGCCGTGCGCGTGCAGGATTCGGTTGCGGCTGTGCGCGCCTTCGCGCGTGAACGCCAGGCGCCCGCCATCGCGGTCGAACTCCGCGCCCCACGCGATCAACTGCTCGATCGCGGGCGGCCCTTCCTCCACCAGCGTGTGTACGGCCGCGCGATCGCACAGCCCGTCGCCCGCGTAGATGGTGTCCTCCTCGTGCAACGCCACCTTGTCGTCGTCGCTCAGCGCCACCGCGATCCCGCCCTGCGCATATTCCGATGACGATTCGTGGAGGGTGTCCTTCGCCACCACCAGCACACGCCCCGCATCCGCCAGTTCGATGGCCGCGCGCAGCCCGGCCACCCCGGCACCGATAATCAAATAGTCAGAATTCATCCTCTACTTGTAGGATAGGCCGTTCGGACGCTCCGCGGGCCAACCACCGACCGGCGCCAGCGCTTTCAGCCGCTACCTTTGCGCGGCCTGCGCGCCGAGAGGCCGCAGGCTGACCTTGTCCGCTGTCGGGAAATCTTTCGGGACCTTCTGCGTCACTTTCCCCGTCGCCGCCCACTCGGTTCCGCGGTCGAACGTCGTGATGAAGCCTACGCATTCCGTCGCCGCCACATCGTGCCCCAGCGTCGTATGGAAGATGCGCCCCTTCCCGTACCGGATCGCCATCAGCATCGGCTCGTTTTGGTCCGTTCCCTTGTTGGCCGGATCCGAATGCGCCGTCGCCAGCACATCTACATCCTGCGCCGGCCCGCACAGCGTGTCGTAGAGTTCGTCGCCCACGTGCATCCACACCGGCGGCAGTCCTTTCATAATCGGATGGTTCGCGTCGCGCGTGGTCACCTGGAACGGCAGCCGCTGCGCGTGATGCCCGCAGTTGTACGCCGGCGTGTCCAGTACCACCTTCCCGTCGCGAAACCGCAGCGCTTTGCCGAAGCTTGGCGTCCGGCCGCCCCATCCGCCCACGGCGATCATCTCGTTGTACGCCTTCCACTGCGTGAATGCGTTATCCGCGGCGTGGTAGACCACCACGCCCCCACCGCCACGCACGTACTTTTCGAATGCCGCCTCCGTCTCCGCCGGCCACGCCTCGCCGTTATAGTTCAAAACGATCACGGTGTACCTGGCGAAATCCGGTTTGAAGCCGCTCATATCCGCGCCCTTGGGCGGTGACGTCGCCACGTCCACCGTGAAGAGCCCGGTTTCTTCGAGCAATTTCTTCAGCACGGGCGTGGTCTGCTGCCACGCATGATTGTTCTGCCCGTCCACGATCAACGCTTTCAGGGGCGCTGCCTGGCTGGCGGTTGCCGCCAGTAAGATAGCCATCAGACTGCATACAGGCTTCGACATGGATTATATGCTCCGCCCCCCATGTTAACAGCGCTCAAACCGAGTTAACATGGGCTCGCGTGAAACCCCTTTTGGCTCTCCTCGTCGCCGCCGCGGCCTTCGCCGCCGGCCCGCCTGTCATCCCCACCGGCGCCGACGCCTACCGCATGTGGGACCGCTGGCCTTACCAGCGCATCGGTGAGCGCGCCTACATGCGCAGCACCTACGACCGCGCCGGCGGCAACGAGCGCGCCGATGCCGGCCACTTCCTCTACCAGCTCGCCGATGACTTCAACGTCGCTCTCGACGTCCAGGGCCTCGGCATTCTCTACTTCGCCCGCTTCAACCACTGGCACGGCAGCCCCTGGCATTTCGAAACCGACGGCGCCGATCACATCGTTCAGGAAACCAGCACCGCCGACCCGCTCCACCCCAATCCCGATTCCACTTTTCTCCCGGCCCTCGCCTTTCCCGCTCCGCTTGCCGTCACCTGGTCCCAAACCAAAGGCGCCGACCTCACCTGGGTCCCTATCGGCTTCCGAAAATCCTTTCGCATGGCCTATTCCCGTACCCACTACGGTACGGGCTATTACATCTACCACCAGTTTGTGCAAGGCGCACCGCTCTCCTCCCCCATCGCTACATGGGATGGCCGCACGCCGCCGCCCGCCGACATCCTGGCGCTCCTCTCGAAAGCCGGCTCCGATATCGCACCGCCCGCCGGAACCGCCGGCGTCCGCGAAGCCTCCGGCACGCTCGATCTCCCCGCGGCCAGATCCGTCCCGGTCTGGTCAACCCGCGGATCCCACACCATCCGCGTTCTCCAGTTCTCCGTCCCGCGCGCCGAAGCCCTCGCCTTCTCCCGCGCGCGCCTCGAAATCACCTGGGATGGCCGCGCCGAACACTCCGTAGCCGCGCCCATCGCTCTCTTCTACGGCGCCGGCATCTTATATAACCGCGACAACCGCGAGTACCTGGTCAAGTCTCTCCCCATGGTGGTCCGCTACGCGCCCGATCGCGTCTACCTGAGCTGCTACTTTCCCATGCCCTTCTTCCGTTCCGCCGCCATCCGCCTCACCGGCGCCGCCACCGCCATCCCCGGCGTCCGCTGGTCCGTGCGGTACGCGCCGTTCCGCGCTCCTCGCAACTACGTCGGCTACTTCCACGCGACGTATCAAGACTTCCCCACACCCGAACCGGGCCACGATCTCGTCCTGCTCGACACCACCCGCACCGAAGGCGGCGGCGACTGGTCCGGCAGCTTCACCGGCACCTCCGTCATCTTTTCCCACGACGCCGACCTCCACACCCTCGAAGGCGATCCCCGCTTCTTCTTCGACGACAGCCGCACCCCACAAGCCCAGGGCACCGGCACCGAAGAGTGGGGCGGCGGCGGCGATTACTGGGGCGGCCTCAACATGACCCTGCCCCTCGCCGGCCATCCTACCGGCGCCAAAAGCCCGAAAGTCGCCATCGCTCCCGAAGACAAGATCGAATCCTCCTACCGCTTCCTCCTCGCGGACCTTTTCCCCTTCGGCAAAAATGCCCGCATCCAGCTCGAACATGGCGGCACCGACGAATCCACCCAGCACTACGAAACCGTCGCCTTCTGGTACGGCCTGCCAGCACCTTCGCTCATCCAAACCGATCGGCTCCTCATCGCCGACCTCGCCAGCGCGCGCGCGCACCGCTACAACTCGCCGGATGCCTCAGCGCCCTATGAAATCACCTCCCGCTATGAATGGGGCCCTGACACCGTCAAAGGCCGCGAAATTTATCCCGCCGAAACCGCTCGCGGCCGCACTACCAAAACGTATTCCGAATTCACCCTCAAGATCGACCCCCACAATCTCGGTGTCCTCCTGCGCCGCAAGCTCGATTACGCCTTTCCCAATCAGCGCGCCGAGGTCTTCGTGAATGGCCAGCAAGCCGGCGTCTGGTACCTGGCCGGCTCCAATACCTGCGTCTTCTCCAGCCCCCGCGCCGAACTCGGCACAACCGGGCATACCGTCGAAACCTCCAACCGCCGCTTCCGCGAAGACGAGTTCCTCATCCCTCGCCGTCTTACCGCCCATCGCTCCTCCATCCGCGTCCGCGTCCAGTTCACCCCGGTTTCGATCCAGCTCTTTCCCGGCCGCCCGTTCCCCGACCTCGCCTGGAGCGAAATCGCCTATACCGCCTACTGTTTCGTCATGCCAAAGTATTAATCGGCGGCGCAGCCCCTCAGCTTTATGCCAAACTGAATTTTCACCCAATGCCGCCCCGTCCCGATCAGCAAACTACGCTGTACGAGGATTCCGCGCCCGCCCGCGCCGGCAATCCCCTCTTCTGCCACCAGGAGTTCCTGGAAAAAATGGAAGAAAACCGGTCCAGTACCGTTGGCCGCCGGGCCGCCCTGCTCCTCCACCGCCTCCTGGTCGACCTCCGCCGCCAGTATTACAAGCCCACCCAGGGCGAAAATCGCGGATGGCGCCGCTCCCCCCTCGGCGGCAACCACGGCAGCCACTTCTACGCCTGGTGGGCCCCGCGCGGTGCCGCGCCCCTCAAGATCCACCCCGAATTCGCCGCCGCCCCCGAAGGCGCCATTTTCCTCCGCGCCATCCGCCACCACGACGACCACCGCCTCCTCGACCCCCAATCCCTCGACCAGAACTACCTCCCCGTCGGCGTCCGCGACCTCCGCCGCGAAGACTACGTCCCCGCGCCCTGGACCCCCGCCCAGGCCCGCTTCGCCCAGGCCCGCCAGAACATCCGCATCGTCAAAGGCTTCCCCGGCTCTGGTAAAACCACCGCCCTCTGGCACGCCGCCGACCTCGCCGGCCGCGAGTCTATCCTCTATATCACCTACTCGCCCGAGCTCGCCGCCCTCGCCCGCGATCACTTCGATAAGTTCGCCCCCGCCAACAAGCGCTTCCACGTCCTCACTTACTCGCAGCTTATCCGCCAGTTACTCGCGGCCGATACGCCCTTCGAGCCGGTCCGCAATAGCCGCCGCGCGTTCGTCCGCGAAATTTCCGGCTTCTCTCCCAGCATCCTCGGCCCCTGGCTCAACGACAGGGCCGCGCTCTACGACGAAATGCACGCCCACCTGTTCGGCGCCGCCCTGCCCATCGCCATCGGACGCTTCCCCGCCTTCCCCGACCGCCGCGTCTCCGCTCGCCACTACCGCGAACTCCGCGAGCGCGCCATCGGCCGCGCCGCCGCCGAAGCCGCCGTCGAGGTCGCCGACACCCTCCGCCGCCGCGACCCGCGCCCCCTCGAACAGCGCTTCTTCCGCGAGCTCGATCTCGCCTGGTCCGCCGTCCAGCAGCTTCGCGCCCGCGGTGCCGGCCCCCTCGCCGGCTTCGACTGCCTCGCCCTTGATGAAGCCCAGGACCTCACCCCCATCGAATCCCTCGCCATCGTCGAGCTTGCCGCCGCCCTCGGCCCCAAAACCAGTCTCCTCATCGCCGGCGACGAGGCCCAAACCGTCCGCCCCACCGATTTCGATTGGGGCTGGTTCCAGGACCTCATCCACTTCCGCCTCGCCTCCCCCATCGAGTTCAAGCTCCAGGTCAACCTCCGCAGCCCCCGCCGCATTGCCGCTCTCGTCAACCGCGCCTGGGACCTTTACGCCGCCATCGCCAAGCAGGAGCGCCCCGGCGGCTCCGGCATCGCCGAAATCGACGACAACGTCGGCGACCAGGTCATCCACTGCGCCGCCAAGCCCGGCCCCGACCTCGACGAACTCCTTCAGGCTTTCTCCGCCCGCGAAGGCCTCGCACTCATCGCCCTCGGCGAAGAAATCCCCGATTACGTCCCCGAGCCCCTCCGCCCTCACGTCCTCACCACCTTCGAAGCCAAGGGCCTCGACTTCCAGTCCGTCTGCCTCCTCGACGCCGGCCACTGGCTCGACCGCATCATCCAATCCCGCGACCGCGGACGCGGCCTCGAGCTCGACGACCTCGCCAAGCGCCTCGCCATCGACCAACTCCGCGTCGCCCTCAGCCGCCCCGCCGAGCGCCTCTACTGGCTCGACGTCAATCCCACCGAGCGCGCCCTCACCAACGCCCAGAAATTTCTCACCTTCGACGATCCCGTCTTTCCCGTCATCCCTGAGGTCCTGAAAAAATCTCTCGAAGAGGAAGCCCTCGACTTAGAAGAGCGCGTCCGCCTCTGCGAATCCGACGCCCGTCAGTTCCTCGAAGTCCGCCCCGCCCTCGCCTGGTCCCGCGCCCGCCAAGCCGTCGTCCTCCTCGGCGAGCCCGGCGGCAAATTCTCCATCGCGGACTCCGACGCCCGCCGCTCCGCCCACCTCACGCTCTGCCAGATCGCTTTCACAATCGCCTTCCGCCGCGTCCCCCTGCCCTCCGAAATGGGCCGCGTTGACCTCTACGGCGAAGCCTCCCGCAGCGCCATCGCCGCCAACCGCCCCGCCCTGGCCGAGATCATCGCGAGCATCGGCACTCACGAGCGCGATTACGGCGCCGACAGGCGCCAGTCGCTTTATCGCCTCGGTGTCACCCTGTCCCACCGCGCCGCCGCTGTCGAGCCCTGGCTCCTTGTCGAATTGCAGCCGCGCGGCGCCGCCTGGGTCCAGGGCCTGGAGGACATGGCGAACGATCTTCCCGAAGCCATCTGCGGAATGCTCCCAGCGCTCTACCAGCTCTTCACCCCGGTCGATGCCGACGCCCGCGCCGCCCGCCTCCGCAACCGCGCCATCCGTACGCTCATCAAAACCGGCGTCTATAAGCTCGCGCTTGAGATGCTCCGCCAAGCCGCCGACGCCGATGCTTGCCTCATCGCGGAGTGTCACGAAGGCCTCGGCGAAATGGAAACCGCCGCCGCCGAATATCTCCGCGCCGGCCGCCCCCAGGACGCTCTCCGCTGCTACCGCACCATCCCGGACTTCGATCGCACCCTCCAATTGCTCGACCACATCCCCGGCCACCCCGCCCATCAGTCCCTCCTCTGGCTCCGCCGTATGCGCGACCTCGCCGCCCAGCGCCCCGCCGAATTCTCCAAAACCGTTCTCCCCTCCGAGAAAAAGCTGCTCGATCAAATCCTCGAAACCAGCCTCGGCGTCTCGCGCAAGAAGAGAACCGCCACCAAAAAACCGGCTAAACCGAGAAAGAAAGAGAAGGAGTATTTCTGATGCCGGTCCGAATCCTCGCCCTTTTCGCGCTCGCTCTTCCCCTCTGGAGCGCCCCACTCCACCTCTATTGCGACCGCTCGGTCCCCCAGATCGCCTTCGCCGCCGACGAAATCCGCCACGCCGCCGCCGCGAAGTCCATCCCCATCGACGAGTCCTCTCTCTCCGCTCTGGAGCCCGCCGCCCGCGCCGATGCGTTCGTCCTCGCCTCCGGCGCCGACGCCCGCCGCATCGCCGCCCTCCTCTCCGTCGCCCCGCCTCCGGCCAGCCCCGCCGAATCCTATGCCCTCCGCCGCACCCGCGCCACTTACGCCGCCCTC
>JAJYKC010000470.1 GCA_021788955.1 Acidobacteriota bacterium | reverse complement strand
GACGGCCAGTCCCCCAACTTACTCCTTGCCCGTCTGCTTGCGGAATGCTGCCCAGCGCTTCTTCTGCGCCGCCGCGATCCGCTTCCGTGCCTCTTCACTCAGTTTGCGGCGGGCGCGCTTCCGTCCGGCGGGAGCGGCGGCCGGCGCCGCTGCAACTGCGGCGGGAGCGGCAGCAGCCTTCTTCGCGCCACCGGCGGCCCTTTGTCCAAGCAAGGTTCGCACTTCGGCGATCTGTTCCTCGATCTTGTGTTTTTGAACTTCCAACCCCACCAGGGCCGCTTCGAGGAACGAGTGCGACGCCGTGGTCTTTGTGTATCGAGCCATACCTAGAGCATACTAAGGAGTTACTAAATAGACAAGTTTCAAAAGTTATCACAGAGAAACGTTACCGGGCCGTCGTTGACCAGAGAAACCTCCATGTGTGCCCGGAACACTCCGGTTTCGACACGCAAACCCGTCTTCCGCAGCTCCAGGACAAACTGTTCGTATAGTTTCTCTGCAGCTTCCGGAGGTGCGGCGGGGTCGAAACTAGGGCGGCGCCCCCGGTTCGTGTCGGCGCACAAGGTAAACTGCGATACAACCAAAAGGTTAGCCTGAACGTCTACTGCGCTTAGGTTCATTTTTCCGGCCGCGTCATTAAAGATACGGAGGGTAGCCACTTTTTGGGCGAGGGCGGCTGCCTGCGGCGGACCATCCTCTTTCTTGACCCCAACAAAGATTAGCAGGCCCCGGCCTATCTCGCCAACGGCCTTACCATCCACTTTCACATCGGCATTCCGGACACGCTGCAGGACGGCGATCATCTTTCGAGCCTCCGGCCGGGGAGGCCCGCCGCGCGAGCCGGGCACGCCCACGGTTTATATTGAAAGTCGGGATTCATTCCCAGCATTGTACGTTCAAGAATCAGCATGGCATCCACACGCCAAATCCGTTACCGCGACGCCGGCGTCAACATCGACGAGGCCGATCGCGCCGTTTCTCTCATTCGCAAACACGCACGAAGCACGTTCAACCCCCGTGTCCTTACCGATATAGGCAGCTTCGGCGGAGGATTTGAACTTCGAGACTATAAGCAGCCCGTCCTGGTCAGCTCCGCCGACGGGGTCGGCACGAAACTCAAGGTAGCTTTCCTCGCCAACCGGCACGGCACCATCGGGGAGGACCTGGTCAACCATTGTGTCAACGATATCGCCGTTCAAGGCGCCCTGCCGTTGTTCTTTCTAGACTATTTTGCCGTTGGGCGCCTCGATGCGCGGGTAGCGGGCGAAGTGATCGCCGGCGTCGCGCGCGGGTGCCGGAATAACAATTGCGCCCTTGTTGGTGGCGAGACCGCGGAGATGCCGGGACTTTATTCAGAAGGGGAATATGACCTGGCCGGATTCATTGTCGGCGCCGTAGAGAAACGACGCATGCTAACCGGGGCCGGAATCCGCGCCGGCGACGTTCTGATCGGTCTTGCCTCCAATGGCCTGCACACGAACGGTTACTCGCTTGCCAGGAAATTGCTGTTCGATGTGGCGGGCTATTCGGTCGGCCAAAGATTACCCGGCTGCGTTGGAACCGCGGGCGAGGAGTTGCTGAAAGTTCATCGGAGTTATCTGAAGCCCATTCGGGCCTTGCTCGACGAGAAACTGCTCAAAGGCGCGGCGCACATCACCGGCGGAGGAATTACAGATAACCTCCCTCGGGTACTTCCGCGCGGCCTGGGTGCTCAAATCGACACCGGAGCTTGGGAAATTCCTCCCTTATTTGAATTACTCCGCAAGATCGGCAATGTGCCGGAGCAAGATTACCGCCGGACATTTAATCTCGGAATCGGGATGATTCTCGTCGTCGGGCGGCGGAACCTGGACCGGTCGCTGGCCCTGATCGAGAAGCTTGGTGAAACCTACTACCGGATCGGTTCGGTTATCGAGGCGCGCCGGACGCGCGTAGTGTACCGGTAAGCAGGATGAAAAAGAAACTCGCCATCTTACTTTCCGGCCGCGGTTCCAACTTCGAAGCGATTGCGCGCGCGATCGAGACGGGGAAACTCAACGCGGAGATTGCGGTGGTCATCTCGAACCGCCCCGGCGCCCGCGGCCTCGAAAGGGCGAAGGAACTTGGGCTCGAGGCCGTTTGCCTGCCGTCGCGCGGCGTGGCCCGGGAGGACTATGACGCCAGTCTGGTTGAAGAGCTGAAGCGCCACAACCCCGACGTAATCTGCCTGGCCGGTTTCATGCGGCTGCTAACTCCGGTATTTATCGAAGCGTTTCGCGGGCGGATTCTCAATATTCACCCTTCTCTGTTACCTGCGTTTCCCGGACTCGATGCCCAGCGGCAGGCGCTCGAACACGGTGTCCGTTTCAGCGGCTGCACGGTGCACTTCGTCGACGAAGGGCTCGACTCGGGCCCGATCATCGTTCAGGCCGCGGTGCCGGTGAAAGACGGCGACACGGTCGAGAGTTTGTCGGAGCGGATCCTGGAGGCGGAGCATGCGGCCTATCCCCGGGCGATCGCGCTGGTGTTGTCCGGCGCCTATCGCCTGGAAGGGCGGCGCGTGGTGCGGATCGAGGAGAAATAGACACGCGGCTCGCCTCGAGTTCGTATAGAATGGGGCCGTGGAAAACGCACAAATCAGCCGCCGGGCATTGCTCGGCACCGTTTCTGCTGCTGCAATTGCTGCTCAAGCCGCCGGGATGCCCCGCGTGAGGCCGAAAGAATGGAAGCCGCGGTTGGGCGTCCTGGGCCAGTTCACGACAGCGAATCTCGACTTCGCCGCCGAGGCGGGCTTCAATAACATGATCCTGAGTGCGAATGCGCGCACTACGCTTGACGCGAGCACGGTTACGCCGGAGCGCATCCAGGAGGTCAAGTCGGCGCTCGCGGCCAAGAACGTGACCGCATCGGCACTCCAGATCAACGCCAGCCACATCGATCCCAACCCGGAAAAGCGCGCTCGAGACACGGATTACTTCGCCAAGGCAATTGAGATGGCGGGCCACCTGGGCGTGCCTTACATCGGCACTCAGTCCGGCAAGGACGACAGCAAGAAGTTCCAGGCGCAAGTAGATGAAATCGTCCGGGTCTATCACGAAAAGTATTTCGCTAACTGCGAGAAATACAACGTGAAGATCCTTTGGGAGCCGTGGCCGGGCGGAGCCAACATCGCCACGAGTCCGGTGGGTTTCGAGGCTTTGTTCAAGGCTTTCGGCGATACGCCGTATGTGGGATTGCAGTACGATCCTTCCCACCTGGTCTGGCAGATGATGGACCCGATCCAGACCGCTCAGGATTTCGTCGACAAGATCTACGACGTGCACCTGAAGGACACGCAGATTCACTGGGACGTCCTGAAGCGC
>JAJYKC010000469.1 GCA_021788955.1 Acidobacteriota bacterium | reverse complement strand
AATTGCCACGGCCTACCGGGCAAGCGTAGATTGGTCTGGGAGAGACGCTACGCTTTCGAGCCCTATGAGTAAAACCTGCACCTGCACCCTGATCGCGTTGAGCTTTGGAATCGCCGCCGGCGCGCCCGCCGCTCCACCTGCCCCGGAGGATCTGCGCTGCGAATACTTGACTCGCCCGATGGGCGTCGACACGGCAACGCCCAGGTTCTCCTGGCTGCTCGACTGGCCCGGCCGGGGCGAACAGCAGAGCGCCTATCAACTGCTCGTCTCGACGAGTGAGCAAAATCTGGCCGGCGGACGCGGCGATGCCTGGGACAGCGGGCGGGTCGCCTCCGCCGAGACGGCGCAGGTCGACTACAAGGGCCAGCCCCTTGCGAGCGGCCGCACATACTACTGGAAGGTGCGCGCTTGGGACGCCGGCGGCCACGAGACCGCCTACAGCGCCGCTTCACGCTTCGACATGGGCCTGCTGGCCCGCGGCGACTGGAAAGCCCAATGGATCGGCGGGGGCGGGGAACTGCGAAAGAGCTTCGATCTTGGCGGCCACGTCGAGCGCGCCCGCGCCTACGTCACCGCCCTCGGCTACTACGAACTCCATCTCAACGGCCATCGCGTCGGACATCGCTTGCTTGACCCCGCGCCAACCACTTACCCCAAGCGCGTTCTCTACAGCGTCTATGACGTGACGCGGGCGCTGCATGAGGGGGCCAACGCCGCGGGCGTCATGCTCGGCGGCGGTTGGGCCACGCTCGATCACGCCCCGCAGTTCCACGCCTATTACTCCGAACCCGCCGCGCTCGTGCAAATCGAGGTGGAACTCGCGGGCGGAAAGCACGTCACCATCGTCTCTGACGGAAGCTGGAAGGCCGGCGCCGGCCCGATCGTCAGCAACGGCATTTATGAAGGCGAGGTCTACGACGCGCGCAACGAAACGCCGGGCTGGGACGCACCGGTGTTCGACGATGCCGCCTGGAGTGCCGCGAAAACCATGCCCGGCTCGGACGGAGAGCGTTCCGCCGAGATGATGCCCGCCATCGAAGCCGTGGGAGAAATGGCGCCGAAGTCGATGTCGAGCCCCGAGCCCGGCGTTTATGTTTACGATTTCGGCCAGAACATGAGCGGCTGGGCGCGTCTGCACGTCAGCGGCCCGCGCGGAACTGAGGTCACGCTGCGCTACAGCGAACTCGTATATCCCGACGGCCGTATCAACCGCGAGAATCTCCGACAGGCGAAGTCCCGCGACATTTACACGCTGCGTGGCGACGGCGGCGAGTGGTATCAGCCTCGCTTCACCTATCACGGATTCCGGTACGTGGAGGTGCGCGGTCTGCCTGGCGCGCCCTCGCTCGACACGGTGCGCGCAATCATCGTTCACACCGCGGTCCGCACCACCGGAGGCTTCGCCGCCTCGAAGCCCGTGTTGAACGACATCCAACGCATCGTCGGGTGGTCGCAATTGACGAATTTGTTCGGCATTCCCACGGATTGTGACCAGCGCGACGAGCGCCAGGGATGGATGGGCGACGCCCAGATCACCGTCGAAGAGGCCATGGACAACTTAGACATGGCGGCGTTCTACGCGAATTTCATCCGCGACATTCGCGACGCGCAGGGCCAGGACGGAAGCCTCGCCGACACCGTACCGCTGCGCTATGGCGGACAGCCTTCGGACCCGGCCTGGGGCACGGCCTATCCGGAACTCTGCTGGCAGATGTGGCGGCACTATGGCGACCGCCGCATCCTCGAAGAAAACTACGATGGGCTGAAGAAGTACATCGCCTTCCTCGGCACGCAAGCCAAGGGGGACGTGCTGAGTTACTACCACTACGGCGACTGGGTGCCCATCGTCCATACGCCCGCCGAGTTCGTCTCGGCGCTCTATTACCTGCACGACGTGAAGACGCTCGCCTCCGTCGCCGCTGTTTTGGCCCACAACGCCGACGCGCAGATGTACGGCCAACTCGAGGACCGGATCCGCGCGGCCGTCCAGCAGAAATACTACGACGCCTCCACGGGGAATTACGCCAACGGCACCCAGACCGCGGACGCCATGGCCATCGCAATGGGTTTGCCGGGACCGAAGGAACGCGGCCGCGTGGCGGGCAATCTCCAAAACGACATCGTCTACTATCACGACACGCACATCACGACGGGCTTCATCGGCGTGCGCTACCTGCTGCCCGTATTAAGCGAAATCGGCCGTACGGACCTGGCGTACGAACTGGCGGCGCAGACAAGCTTTCCGAGTTGGGGTTACATGATCGCCAACGGCGCCACCACGCTGTGGGAGCTTTGGCAGCAAAAGGTGGGGCCATCGATGAACTCGCAGGACCACGCCATGTTCGGCAGCGTCGGCGCCTGGTTTTACGAAACGCTCGGTGGCATCGGCATCGGGCCGGATGGCGCCGGCTACCGCCATATCCGCATCGCGCCACATCCGGTGGAAGACCTGCGATGGGTGAACGCGAGCATCGGCTCGCCTCGTGGACGCATCGTGTCTTCATGCACGCGAGAGGCCGGCCGCGTCACGCTGGAGGTGACAATTCCTCCCGGAGCCGGCGCGGAAATCGTGATGCCGAACGAACTTGAAACGACGAAGTTCACCGTGACAGAGAGCGGCCACTCGGTTTGGCGGGACGGCCAATACGTGCCGGGCGACGAGGGAATCCATGGCGCGCGGATGCAGGGCAGCGACGTCGTCTTCGACGCCTCCTCCGGCACGTACCGCTTCACGCTCGAAGGCCAATAGCCAGATCAGCGCCGGTGCCGCTCGGCGACGACCGTAACTTGAATCGAACGTGCCAGCCGCACCACGCGATGCACCAGATTCAGTCCAACCGGCAACTGGAATCGCGAGTAACGTGGGCGGGCGAGGAAGAGTTGCGTGATCTGATTCAGCCCGGCGAATTCCACCAGAGCTTTGGCCGGATCTGCGCCGGTGAGCACTCGCGTCTCCACGTGCAGGTTCCGCGCGAAGTTCAGATGGCGTTCCACGGCCTCGCGCTCAGCGTGCGGCAGGCTCTCGATTCCCGGAGGCGGGCAGACGGCGACCGCAACGCAAGGACCTCGCAGATGATCCGCGATGCGCTTGCCGCGCCGGATCAGCTCGGCGGAAGACGGATCGGCGGTGATATGAATCAGCAGCCGTTCGGACGATTCCTGCGCCGCCTGCGCGCCTTCGCCGGCTGAGGGCGCCTGCCGCGTGTCCACCTCGTGCGCCGTCTGGCGGAGCGCAAGCTCGCGGAGCGCCGCCAGGTGCGATTCCTGAAAGAAATTCTCCATCGCCCGGCGCGCCTTGTCCGGAGCGTAGACGGCGCCGCGCTCGAGGCGGTTCAGCAGCGCAC
>JAJYKC010000468.1 GCA_021788955.1 Acidobacteriota bacterium | reverse complement strand
CTTCGCCGGCGACCGCTTCCATATCGAACGGTCGCGACTCGATCTCCAGCTTGCCGGCCTCGATTTTCGAATAGTCCAGCACGTCGTTCAGGATGGTGAGCAGCGCCTCGCCGGAGGTCATGGCGGTTTGCGCCAGCTCGCGCTGCTCGGCGGTCAGCGCGGTTTGCAGCAACAGCGCGGTCATGCCGAGCATTCCGTTCATCGGCGTGCGGAGTTCATGACTCATGTTATTGAGGAACTCGTTCTTGGCGCGTTGCGCGGCTTGCGCGCGCCTTTGGGCGTCGGCCACCATCGCCGCAAGCCGCTTGTTCTCCGTGATATCTTCCTTCACCGCGAAGTAGTGCGAGACCTTCCCTTCGCTGTCCTGTACGGGGGTGATCACCGCGGACTCCCAGAACAGCGAGCCATCCTTGTGCCTGTTATGAAACTCGCCGCGCCACTCGCGCCCGGAGGTCAGCTCAGTCCACATCGCGCGATACCCCTCGGGCGGCATTTCTCCAGACTTGAGAAGGCGCGGGTTCTTCCCGATGACTTCATCGCGCGAGTAACCTGTCGTCGCGGTGAACTTCGGATTAACGTACTCGATGTCGCCGGCGGCGTTCGCGATGATGATGGAGACCGGGCTCTGCTCGGCGGCGAGCGAGAAAATCCTCATCCGCTCGGCCGCTTCGTGCAGAGACGTGACGTCGAAACACGTCGTCGTGAAGGATGGCTTGGCGGACCGTCCCGCGGCCGTAGTGTTACTCACCCAACAATACTCGCCGTCATGGCGGCGGAGGCGGTGTTCGAAATGGAAGCCTTGGCCGGCTTCGCGCGCCCGGGAAAACGCGTCGCGGCAGGCGTCCCGGTCCGAGGGATGGACCCAGTCAAGCCATGATGTCCCGAGGAGGGCCTCTGCGGGCTGTCCGAAAAATGTTGCCGTGGCCTCGTTCGCAGCGGTGCAGGCTCCGGTTGGATCGACGGTCCAGCACAGGGACGCAAGGACAGTGGCGTCGGTCGATTTCCCTGTGGAACCCAAATAAGTCCGAAATGGCATTCAGTCGCGTGTCCCGCCCAGTCTATCAAGGCTTTGGCGCCCCACGCAGCCCACTGGCGGGCGCGTGTACGGCGGGTGCGTCTGACGGCCCCGGCACGGCGCGCTTGTAGGACGATCAACGCACCGGGAAGGTTACGCTGCTCGGAAGAACGCCGATCGAGATCACCACCGGAACCGAATTGCTGCCCGGCGCCTGCGAAAGCGATCCAGGTTGGCAAATGCTCAAAACATCACGGCCCGCCGGGACCGGCAGTAAGCTGAATCGCGGCGTCACCGCCGCGTGTCCATCCATTACGGGTTGTATAGATCCGCCACCCGGTACGTCCGGTATTCCGGAATCGTCTCGTGCAGAGAGTACAAAAAGTTATCCGAAGGATCTACTTCAAACGTATTCGAAGTGTTGGAAGGCACGACCCATCCGCCGCCGAACTGATAGTTGCCGTCGGGGAGTAACTGCGCCGACCCCAATGCGAAGGAAAAGGCGCCCAAATCGACGTTGACCGTGAGCGTGGCCGTCATCGCCTTGTAGTCGATCAGCAGCACCTGGCCGCGGCTATGGGCGTTCGGATCCACCGCTTGGCGGAGGTTCCCGTCGTCATATACCGTCAGGACTCCTTCGTCGCCGGGCACGAAGTCCGGGTCGTGCTGGTGGGAGAACCACGGCGACGGATCGGAGGAGATGATTTGAAAATCGCCGTCCAGGCCGAGGCGCCAGAGTACGTCGCCGTTGCCCTTGCCGTCTTCATAGTCGATCTTCATCACCCAATCCTGCTGGCGGCTGGAGTAGAGTAAGTTGCCGTCGCCGAGATATTGCAGGGCGTTTCCGTGGACCCAGTCGTTGGCTTTTGCGGCGAGGTGATAAGGAGGACAGCCCGAATTGGGGCACGTTTCGCCAAGCGTCGCCATACGGTGGACGTCGAGATGTTCGAAGGCATCCCACGTCCACACCACCTGTAAGTCCTGGTCGAGGGCGACAATTAAATCGCCGATGACGTCAACCGCGCCGGGGCCCTGCACGTCGGTCAGAATCTGCTCGGTGCTCCCGAGTAACACGACGCCGCCGCCGGGCAGCGACCGGGCGTCATGATGGAACCCGGTGATGTTGCGGACGCCAAGCGCGGTGAGCTGCTCGTTGATCCGTTCCGCGTTGGTCTCCCGCAGTGTCATCCCGGCCACGTCGAACTCGCGGAAAATCTGGTCAACCGGCGCGCCGCTTGGGTTCCATGTAAGGCTGAGGAATCGCCCGCCCGGTTCGGGCTGGGTGAGGAACGTAATCGGTGTCACGTAATACCACACCAGGTTGCCGGAGAGGTCCGTGGCGAAGGACGGGCCGTACAAGTTGCTATGAAGCAGTAATCCGATGGACGTGGAGGGAGCAGGTTGAGAGATCGTCAGAGGCGGGGGAGTGAACTGTGAGGACGGAGTAGTCAGAGATAATTGCGGCCCGGTCTGGTCACCGTTGGAGGATTCGATCACGTGGTTCACAGAGTAAGTAGTGTTGGGGCGAAGACCGGCGAGATAGAAATTCATGGACGTCGGCGCGGGGCACGAGTTAACGGGAACGCCATGGCGCGCCGCATGTTGCGAGGAAGAAGAGATGATTCGTCTTCGCTCCGGGCACGGTGGGCTGCAGTTCCGGTATGGCGTGAAGTGGGCGGCATCTCCCGGCGCCTGAAACTCCACGCGCATGCGCGCGCCCGCCGCGCACACCCCAGCGCTATATAGAAAAACCAGAGGATTCGCCGAGGGCGAGATCACGGGCTCCGAACCCGTGACGGCGGGGATAAATGGATAGGACAGCGTGGCAACGGCGGTCGATTGCGTGTCGTTGTCCCGGGCCGTCACTTCGATCTGGTAAGTTCCCTCCGCGCGGGAGGCCGTCCAGTTGAGCTGGTTCGAGGGGCTGAAATCGCGGATGACGCGCAGGGAGAGACCGGGCCGGGCGATGCGGAAGCGATACGAGAACGAGCCCGTTCCGCCGGAAACGATAGCCGTGAATCCGACGAGTGTGCCGACCGGTGCCGGAGCGGCAACGGACGGCGCCAGCACGACGCCCAGAGACTGGGCGGAGACGCTCAGCGAGACGATCAAGAACAGGAAGAGCGAATTTCGAACTCGGAGGAACTGCGGCACACTTCCAGGGTAGTTCTTCGAAGACCCCAGCGATGAAGCAGGGACCGCCGATAGCTGACCGCCGGTCTCTATTTCACGCCGCCGCTGACCCGTGCGGATCGATTACAAACTTCTTTGCCGCGCCCTTATCGAAGTCGCGGTAGCCTGCCGGCGCCTCGTCAAGCGAAATCACTTGCACA
>JAJYKC010000467.1 GCA_021788955.1 Acidobacteriota bacterium | reverse complement strand
GTCGTTTACCGCCTTAAAGCGGTCCAGGTCCGCCATCACGACACCCAGCGGCCGCAGCTCCCTTGAGCCGCGCGCAAGTTCCCGCTGCAACATCGCCAGAATCGTGTTCCGGTTGTAAACACCGGTCAGGGAATCCCGAGACGCCTCGTGCTGAATTGCCTCGCGCGCGCGAAGCAGCTCCGCGTGAAGCTCCACGATCCGTTTCCCGGCACGCAGCCGCACCTGTAGCTCAGCCTGCTCAAACGGTTTGGTTAGATAATCATCCGCCCCGGATTCCATCCCCTCGACGATGTCCTCTTTCATGTTCCGGGCCGTAAGCAGAATCACGTAGGTATACTGCTCCATGCGGCTCTCCCGCATCCGGCGACAGATCTCGGGACCCGTCATGCCCGGCATCATCCAGTCCAGAATCGCCAGCGACGGCGCCTCCGGCCCCGCCAAAATGCCCCAAGCTTCGGTTCCATTCGACGCACCTACCACGTCGTAACCCCACTTTCGCAGAGTCACGTCCAACAGATGCCGCGAGACGATGCTGTCATCCGCCACGAGAACTTTCATCTCAGGACCGTTTCTCAATTGTACTCCCGAAAGTTCCAGGACTACTAGTACAGTGAGCTTCTTATTCCCTCCTGGGCCTTAATCTAAAACCATACCAGGATAAATCCCTTCTTGGATGGCAGCTTTTCCCCTCACTCCTCATCGTCCCGCAATCTCGCCAGAACCGAGAAATCTTCAAGCGTGGTTGTGTCACCCTGGATTTCCACGCCAGCGGCCAAATCTCGCAGCAGCCGCCGCATGATTTTTCCACTCCGCGTTTTTGGAAGTCCTTCCGTAAACCGTATATCGTCCGGCTTGGCGAGTGAGCCGATCTCCTTGGCCACCCACCTCCGCAACTCGTCTCTTAACTCATCGGACGCATTCACGCCCGCCTGTAGGGTCACGAACGCCGAAATGGCCTGGCCCTTCAAGTCGTCCGGCCGCCCCACCACCGCCGCTTCGGCCACCTTGGCATGCGCCACCAGCGCAGACTCCACTTCCATCGTGCTCAACCGGTGCCCGCTGACATTAATCACATCGTCAATCCGGCCCATGATCCAGAAGTAGCCGTCCTCGTCCCGCCGAGCCCCGTCTCCGGTAAAATACAAGCCCGGCATCTGCGACCAATACTGCCGTTGATATCTTTCGTCGTCGCCGTAAATCGTCCGCAGCATCGCCGGCCAAGGCTTCCGGACCACAAGATACCCGCCTCCTTCCAGCACCGATTCTCCTTCTCGCGTCACAACGTCAGCCGCCACTCCAGGCAACGGACGCGTCGCCGATCCCGGCTTCGTCGCCGTCACCCCAGGTAATGGTGAAATCAAGATCATTCCCGTTTCGGTCTGCCACCAGGTATCCACAATGGGACACCGTCCCCGTCCGATGTTCTCGCGGTACCATATCCATGCCTCTGGGTTGATCGGCTCTCCGACGCTCCCCAGCAGCCGCAGACTCTTCATCTCATACCGCCGCGGCCACTGTTCGCCCAGGCGCATGAATGCCCGGATCGCCGTGGGCGCGGTGTACATGATCGATACCTGGTGCCTCTCCACAATCTTCCAGAACCGGTCCGGCTCCGGCCACGTCGGCGCTCCCTCGTACATCAGCACAGTAGCCCCGTTCTGTAGCGGCCCGTACACGATGTAGCTGTGTCCGGTCACCCAACCAATGTCCGCCGTACACCAATACGTATCCTCATCCCGCACATCGAACACCCATTGTGTCGTCGCATACACACCCACCGAATAGCCACCCGTCGTGTGCAGGATTCCCTTCGGCTTCCCCGTCGTTCCCGAGGTGTACAACAGATAAAGCGGATGTTCGGCATCGAGCGGCTCGGCCGCGCACTCCGGCGCCGCCAGTTCCATCTGTTCGTGCCACCACACGTCGCGCCCGTGAACCATCTCCACCGCTGAACCCGTCCGCTTGTACACCACGCAATGCTTTACCGACGCGCAGTGGCGCAGGGCTTCGTCCACCACGGCCTTCAGCTTGATTTCCGCGCCGCGCCTCCAGCCTCCATCCTGCGTCACAACGACCGTTGCCTGGCAGTCGTTAATCCGGTCCACCAGCGCATTGGCCGAGAACCCTCCGAAAATCACCGTGTGCGGCGCCCCGATCCGCGCGCACGCCAGCAACGCAATCGGCAGCGCCGGAGTCATGCCCATGTAAATCGTTACCCGGTCGCCTGTCTTCACTCCAAGCGACTTCAACACATTGGCGAATTTCTGAACCTCCCCAAGAAGCTGCTGGTAGGTCAGAGTCTCTACTTCACCCGGCTCACCTTCCCAGATGATCGCCGCCTTGTTCCTCCGCCAGCCCGTCACGTGCCGGTCCAGGCAGTTGTAGCTCAGGTTCAGCTTGCCGCCCGCAAACCATTTCACCCATGGCGCGCTCCAGTCGAGCACCTTTTGCCAGGGCTCAAACCAGTGCAATTCGCTCGCTACCTCTCCCCAGAACTTCTCCGGGTCTGCGTCCGCTTCGGCATACATCCGCCGGTAATCTTCCTCGCTCGATATTCGCGCTCGGGAACGAAACTCCTCCGGCGGCGGAAACACCCGCCGTTCGTTCAGCATGGAATCGATCGCAACCTGGGGCATAAGGTAATTCTAATGAACCCCAGGCCCGGCTCGCCTCACCCTTGTGATTCCGAACCGCCTTCCGCGCGACATCGAGGGGGGAACCCGTCCCGCGTTCCCGTCTCATTGCCCGCTCTTCCACACAACTGCGAATCCCCTTAACTATGTCTGTGACGGCGCGTAACGGTACCATATCTCAGTGAGGACTGACGGACTGTTACCACGCGCTATCGCTCTGCTCGCCTTCACCGTCGTTATCGTTCCCGCCGCTACGCTCCCGGCGCTGCCCTTACCTCGTTTCCTCACGAAGTCGCGTACGTTTTACTCTCTTAACGACCCCCGCGTTCCCGCCGTTCTCCGCGACGCCAACGTCGACCAACCGGGCGCTGTCTCCGTCGTAAGCGCCTCGGACGGCGCCGTCTGGCTCTCCACCCCCACCGGCCTCAAACGGTTCGATCCCACCGGAACCCGCCGCGACCGCTGGCAATACTTCTCGGGCCAGCGCTGGCTCCCCGACGGCAACGTACTCGAACTGGCACCGGACAACCAGGGCGGCATCTGGGTCCGCACCGCCACCGGGATCTCCCATATCGAAATGACAAAGGCCACGCTCGAAGAGCGCACCCCCCTTTTCGAGGACCGCATCGAAACCCGCCATGTCCGCCACGGCCTCGTCGCCGACTCCCGCCTCACCCGCCCCGGAGACCTCACCAGTAATCAGCCCGAACCGAGCGATAA
>JAJYKC010000466.1 GCA_021788955.1 Acidobacteriota bacterium | reverse complement strand
AGGTCCGGTTCAGTTTCGCGATTCGTGAACACCACGTACTCGTTCTCGCGGTCCAGGGCGGCAAGCGCGGCCAGCAGATTTCGAAGATAGATCTCCGTGCCGCCGACGCCACCCGGAATCAGATACAGTGCGTTGACGCCGATTCGCATTCAGTGCGGGCGCGAAAGCGCCCTCTCGACCACAGCCAGCGCGTTTTGAGAAGCCTGGTTGCTGGGATTCAATTGCACAGCGCGCTTGTACTGCGCCTCGGCCTGGGCCACATCGCCCTGCTTGTAATACACGGTGCCGCGGTAGAAGTACAGCATGTCGTAGTTCGGATCGAGCGCCTGACCCTGATCGAGGGCCGCCAGCGCTTCAGGAAATCGGCCCGCCGTGCCGTACACCTTGGCGATCTGCGAATACACATAGGCGGGCGTCACCTGGGGCGGACGCTTCGCCGCCGCTGCCTGCCGAAGCCGCGCCACCGCGCCGTCCGGTTGATGCGCGCAGTCAAGCGCGAGCCCCCAGTCCACCAGCAGCGTGAAATCCGGCGGCTCGATCGCGGCCGTTTTCGCATACTGCTGAGCGGCGTTCGCGCAATCGCCCGCGTCAAAGTAAGCCTTGGCGAGCTGGAAGTTCGGCCGCACCTTATGAGGCGACTTCGCCGCCGTATCCTGCCACAACGTTACAGGCGTGGCCCATACCTGATCGCGCTGGTAAGCAAGCAGCCCCTCCACCATCAGGACTCCAGCCAGGGCGCCCGCCAGCGCCCCGGTCCGTAACTTGGCCCGGCGCAGGAACTCGCTTACGATCAGCAACAGGCCAACAAACGGCAAGTACAGCCGCCGCTCGGCATACACATCGCGGATCGGCAGGAAGGACGACGTCGGCGCCAGTAGCAACAACGTCATGAACCATCCGAACGCGGCGAGCGGAAACTTCTTGCGCCAGATCCACGCCGCGACGCTCACCGCCACGAGCGTTGCCAGGCCCAGGAGGGCGAACGGATCCGAGAAACCCGGCGACACCGCGATGTCGGGGTCGAGGTTCTGCCCGGCGGGAACAACGAACAGAGCCATGTAGCGCCAGATCACGCGGCATTCGGTGAGGAAGTACTGAAGCGGCGTGAAATCGTGAAGCCCGAACCCGGCGGTCGGGCTGATCCGAAGCGTCCGGTAGACGAAGGCGCCGCCAAGAACCGCAAGGCCGCCGAGCGGCGCATATAGCCTCAAATTCCGGCGCATCCCCTCGAAGGTGAAACCGGGGTTCCAAAAGTAGTCCGTTAGCAACAACAGCGCAGGGAGCACGGCCGTGTGCTCCTTGGTCAGGACAGCGCATCCATATAAGAGAAGCACTCCGGCCGCAGCACGCCAGGAAATCGCCTGGGCTCGCCGCCAGACAAACACGGCCAGCCCGGCATTGAAAAACAGCACACTCAGCAGCTCGCTGCGGCTCGCGATGTATGCCACCGACTCGGTCTGCACCGGATGGAGCAGAAACAGCCCGGACGCGAAGGCCGCTACGAGCAGCGCGCGATCTTTCGCGGTTCCGGCCCAATCGAGAAACCGGCGCACGAGGTAGAACACCACAACGCCGTTCAGCCAATGCAGCATCACGTTCCAGATGTGATAGGAATCCGTGGCGGCCGATCCGGGCTCGAAGTTGATCCAATAAGTGAGCATCAACATCGGCCGCAACCCGATTACCCAGGCCCGAAGCGCGGTAGAAAAATTGGGAGAAAGGAAGGGAAGATACAGGTCGTCCAGAACAAAAGGCGCGGAGAGAGACGCTTGGTAGACCCAAAACACCACGCCGAGTGCCGCGGCGAACGCGATGGCGTACGCCCACCAGCGCACTCCACCAGCCTGGCGCACCGCCGTCTCGACAGCCGCGCTGCGCTCAGCCGCCTTCGCCTTGCGCCGCGAGGCCTTCATCGCCCGCCTTCGCGCCGGGCCGCCAATTCGTATTCAAGGATCGCCATGCGCTGCGTGAGAGCGATGTTGGAGTCCTTCAGATCCGAGATGATCACCGAGAAGCGGTAGAACACCACCAGGAACACGCTGGAAGTTACAAGGATGATCGCCGTGGCGGGCTCATGCATTCCGAAGTAAGACGCCAGCCACTCCAACACCGGACGCGACCGGGACACGATCAGCAGTGCCAGTCCGGCGCCAAGCCAGCTTACCGAGTATTCGACGCGGATATGCGCCCGGCGCACCGAGAACAGAACCAACAGAATCAGCGCCAGGCTGAATATCGTCATCATCACCTGCAGTCGTTCCATGGGAATTCTTTCCTATTCAGTTTAGTGCCGCGCGTGCAGATGGCTTTAGTTTCCGCCTCCGCCGCGGCGCCCCTCGAACTTCAGAATGTTGACGAACACCCCGAGCAGCACGTGGATCACGTAGTAAACCGACCGGACGGCCGTGATTGTGCTGCGGCCCGCCATTCGCGGCCGGATCGTGCAGGGAACTTCTTCGAATCGGAAGCGTTTGCGCTGCAGCACCACAAGCGCCTCGATCTCGGGATACTCGAGCGGAAGGCTTCGACGGAACAGCCCCAGCGCGGCGCGATTCACGCCGACAAACCCCGAAGTGGGGTCGTGTACCGGCTTGCCGAGGATCGGCCGCAGGATGCTTCGAAACAAGAGGATGCCGAAGCCGCGGGCCGCCGTCGTCCCGCCTCCGCCGCCCGGCACGTAGCGCGAGCCGATGACCATGTGGCAACCGGTCCGCCGCAGCGTATCGAGCAGTTTAGGAATGTCGTGCGGGTCGTGTTGGCCGTCCCCGTCGACGCGGATCACATACTCGTAGCCAAGTTCATACGCCAGCATATAGCCGGCTTGCACGCATCCGCCCAGCCCCAGATGATACGGCAACGAAAGTACGCGCGCCTTCGCCCGTTCCGCGACGTCGCGCGTCGAGTCCTGCGAGCAGTCGTCTACCACCAGGATCGGCGCGCCGGGCAGCACCTCACGCACGCCGGCGATCACGCGCGCAATCGCTCCCTCCTCGTTAAAGGCCGGAATCAGAACGAGGAAATCGTTGTGGGCCTCGCCGCTCATAACGCCGCCACCTTCCGCGGACGGATCGCGAAGCGCGACACGAGACGCATGAACTGAGCCGGGCTCAGCCGGCGCTTCGTGGCGCGCCGCTTGGCAGCCAGCGTCCGCCGGTTCCGCCATAGCTCCAGGTGCGCTCGGCAAACGATTCCCACCAGGTCTGCCATGCGGCCTCCGCCAGAGAGAAACTGGCCGGCCGTCCCGTTCCCGCGCAGGCCGTAGTAAACGTGCCAGGCGTAGCGAACCAGGGAAATGAACGGCAAGCGCCACAGCATCGCGGCTGGGAAATTCTTCGCCGCCACATACAGCCGGTTCCGCT
>JAJYKC010000465.1 GCA_021788955.1 Acidobacteriota bacterium | reverse complement strand
GGTCACGGCGGTGTTCATGCCCTACCGTCCGGACATCAATGGTTACATCAACGGAGAGGGCAAGAAGGAGGGGCGCGTCGGGCACGGACAGAATTCCTGGGTGATCGACACGCTCGTTCAGCGTGATGTCATGGTGGTGGACCTGTTCGGTAAGGTGGATGGCGGCACCATCATTGGCGATAACCTGGGCACGTCAATCATGACGAAAACGGGAACGGGCCTGGTAGTGAACGGGGCAGTTCGCGACCCAACCGGGATATCCGAGATCAAGGGCTTCCACGTGTTCGCACGGGCCTTTCACCCCTCGGCGATCGCCGAGGTGACGCTAGTGGGGGGGAACGTGCCGATCCGTATCGGCCAGGCGACGGTGCTGCCAGGCGATGTCGTTCTGAGCGACCCGGACGGGATCACGTTCATTCCAGCGCAACTGGCCGAGAAGGTCGCAGACGATTCCGAACTGACACACTATCGCGACGACTGGGGTCACGAGATGCTGCGCGAGGGCAAGTACAAGCCCGGGCAGGTGGACGGGCAATGGTCTCCGCAAATGATCGAAGAGTTCAACAAGTACCTCGAAAGCAAAGGCTCGAAACTGCGCTTGCCGGTGAAACAGCAGTAGCAGAAGAAATCGGAGAGGAATTCATATGGCAAACATACTCAGTGGGAAATTTGGCCGCCGGGCACTCCTCAAGACTTCAGGCGGCCTTCTGACCGCGAAGATGATCGAGAGGGATTTGGAGGCTCAGGAAGCGCCGTTCCGGAACGCTAACACCAACTCCAGTCCATCGACGCTGAAGATCACCGACATGCGCATTGCCACAATCGTGAAGCCGGGGCCAAGTCCCTGCACGATTGTGCGCCTGGATACGAATCAGGGTGTGTACGGGTTGGGCGAAGTCCGCGACGGCGCCAGCGCGACCTATGCGCTGTTCCTGAAGAGCCGCGTGGTGGGTGAAAATCCTCTCAACATCAACAAGATCTGGCAGAAGATCAAGCAGTTCGGCTACCACGGGCGGCAGGCGGGTGGTGTCGTGTCAGTCGAAGAGGCGCTCTGGGACATCGCCGGCAAGGTGTACGGAATTCCGATTTACCAGATGCTGGGCGGCAAGTTCCGCGACAACATCCGTATCTACGCGGACACGACGGAGTCCGAAGATCCGGCCGTGTACGCGGCGCGGGAGAAGGCTCGCAAGGAAGAGATGGGCCTGACGTGGCTCAAGATGGATCTCAACATCAACCTGATCTCGAAGGTTCCTGGAACAGTGATGCGCCCGTCAGGGATGAGCCAGTGGGAGATGCGCAATCTTCCGCATCCGTTCACGGCGATGGAAATCACCGACAAGGGCATCGACAAGTTGTGCGAATATGTGGCGGCGGTCCGCGGCGCGGTCGGATACGACATCCCGCTTTCAATGGATCACCTGGGCCATCTCGGTGTGAACTCCATCATCCGGCTTGGCAAGGCGTACGAGAAGTACAACCTTGAATGGATCGAAGACGTGATCCCCTGGCAGTACACAGAGTTACTGCAACGCATCACGATGGAAAGTCCGACACCGTTAATAACCGGCGAAGACATTTATCTCAAAGAGGGCTTCATCAAACTCTGCCAGGCGCACGCAGTAAGCAAAATTCACCCGGATATCTCCACTTCCGGCGGCATTCTGGAGACGCATAAGATCGGCGATGCCGCCTGGGAGTATGGCGTTCCGATGGCGATGCACTACGCCGGAACGCCGATTGGCGCGATGGCCTCGGTACACGTGGCGGCGGCGACGGAGAATTTCCTGGCCTGTGAGAACCACTCGCTCGATGTGCCGTGGTGGCAGGACCTCGTGGTAGGGATCGAGAAGCCGATCATCAACAAAGGTTTCATAAAGGTTCCGGACAAGCCCGGGTTGGGCGTGACGCTCAACGACGAAGTGGCCAAGCAGCATCTGATGCCGGGGACGGGCTACTTCGAGCCGACCCCGCAGTGGGATCACGAACGGTCGGGAGATTGGTTGTGGAGCCAATCTGGCCGGACGGGCGATCCGAACTCCGCGGCTTAGCACGCGGAGCGTCCCGGGGAAGAGTCTTTGCGGCGCGTCTGAATGGGTGGAAGTCAGAAGTAACCGAGGGAAGTGGTTTGGAATGTATTGCTGGAAGCAATCCTGTACGTAAGGGGGCCAAAATCCATGTTGAAGAGATTTTCCGCGCTGGTTTGCACGGCGCTGACTGCGTTTGTATTTTGTTTGCCGGCTGCGGCACAAGTTACAACCGGGACGATCCTAGGGACCGTCCGAGACGCTTCTGGAGCGCCGGTTGCTGCCGCGAAGGTGACAATCACGGACATAAACAAGGGGACCGTTACAGTTTACTCGACGGACCAGGCGGGAGCTTACAACGCTCCGTTCCTGATTCCAGGCACTTACAAAGTCGTGGTCGAGGTGCAAGGATTCAAGCGCGCCGAGACGGACGACGTGATCCTGGACGTTGACCAGAAGGCGCGTCTGGATTTCGCGCTTGAGGTCGGTGAATTGACGCAGACGATGGAAGTTGTTGCCGCGGCGCCTCTGGTGCGTGCCGACAGCGCGGAATTGGGCGACGTGGTCACGCAGCGCTCCGTCCAGATGCTGCCGCTTAACGGCCGGAACTTCGCGCAACTCGTGTACCTGGTGCCGGGCGTGACGCCCGGGCAGGTGGGCGAGAATCTGTCGGGCGCAAGTTCCTTCAACCCTCGAGCCGCTTCCGACTTCAACGCCTTAGGAAGCCAGGCCAACGCGAACGCGTGGCTGGTGGACGGCATCGACGACAACGAGTACACCTTCAACACCGTGATGGTGCAGCCGTCGGTGGAGTCGATCGGCGAATTCAAAGTGCTGACGGGAACGTTTTCCGCGGAGTTCGGCCGGGGCGCCGGCGTGGTGAGCGTTTCGACACGGTCCGGCGCCAACGATTACCACGGCGAGTTGTTCGAATTTCTTCGCAACAGCTACATGGATGCCCGGAATTACTTCAATCCGACGACGCAGACGCAGCCGGAGTTCCGCCGGAACCAGTTCGGCGGGGCGGTCGGCGGCCATATTATCAAGGACAAGCTGTTTTTCTTCGCCGATTACTATGCGATCCGCGCGCTGAAGGGTATAACGTTCGTCAATAGCGTGCCGACCGCGGCCGAGCGCACGGGCGATTTCAGCAACTACTTCAACTCGAAGGGGAATCTGATCACGATCTACAATCCGTTCACGACGCAGCAGGTAGGCAATCAGATAACCCGTCAGCCTTTCCCGAATAACACGATCCCGTCGAATCTCATCAATCCGGTGGGCTTCAACGTGGCGAGCATTTATCCCCTCCCCACGCTTCCGGGAAGTTTTAACAACTA
>JAJYKC010000464.1 GCA_021788955.1 Acidobacteriota bacterium | reverse complement strand
GCGAGGACGGCGCCGATCATGGCGCCGCTGTTGAACAGGCCGGCGGCGAGGGCGCGCTCGCGTTCGGGGAACCACTCCGATACGACCTTCATGCCGCCGGAGAAGTTGGCGCATTCGCCGGTGCCCATCCAGAAGCGGAAGAGCGCGAACTGGCCGGCGTTGCGGGCGATGGAGTGGAGGGCGGTGCCGGCGCTCCACCAGGCGGAGGCGATGGAGAGGCCCAGGCAGACGCCGCGGCGGTCGATCCACCAGCCGATGGGGGCTTCGGCGGCGGTCATGCCGAGCATGAAGGCGCTGACGATGCGGCCGTAGTCGGTGTTGGTGAGGTGGAAGGTGTTGCGGAGGAGGGGTGCGGCGACGGAGAGGGTTTGGCGGTCGATGAAGGCGATGACGGTGATGGCGAACAGGAGGGCGAGGATGCGCCAGCGGACCTGCCGCCGGAGCGGAGGAAGCGGGGCGGCGGCGGGGTGGGACATGGCTTCCGCCTACGATAGCATCCGGGGGTGGGATAGAAGAGGTGGTCGCGCTAGTGCGGCCATTTTTGCCGGCCGTGAAATACGGCGATCAGTTCGAGGCGGTCGCGGCGTACGCGGTAAGGGATGACGTACGGTGTTCCGGGGACGACGAGTTCCCTGGTGCCGGGAATTCGGCCTACCCGCCCGATCTCAGGGTGCGTTTGAAGAAGTTCGACAGCGCTGAGAATCCGTCCGGCTACAAGGCTTGCATTCCGGTCAGAGTCTTTCGCAATGAATTCCCGAAGAAGTACGAGGTGACGGATCGCCTGGCGTGACCAAACGATCGTCATCGCGGGGCTTTCTTCTCAGTTCGCTTGCCCCAGGACCGCATCCATTCCGAAACCTTGTCGTGGCCGACGTCGTGACCGGATTCCAAGTCCGAGAGCCCACGCTGGATCTCACCTAACTGCCACTCCTCGGATTGAACATAGGCCGTGATCGCTTCGGCGGCGAGGAAGGACTTCGACCGCCTGGATCGTCTGGCTAATGCATCGAGCCGCTGCTTTGTTTCGGCATCAATCCGGATCGAAAGAGTTTCTGTCATGGGGTGTACGCGCCTGTATACATGGTGACACAGGCAGGTGCCCCCGGGGTCAGGTTGCAAACTCGGCGGTGGACTTGTGTTTGCCCGGCCGGATCGATAACTTCCAACACCGTCTAAGAACTTCGCCCGCCTGATTCCGAGGCAATGCCGGCGAGCAAGATCGTCCTACATTCCGGCCATGGACTAGCGCATTCAGGTGGCGGGACTGGGGCATAGCGAAGAGTACCAGGCGAAGGCCGAAGAGCCGGACCGGGCGATCGAGGCAGCGCTGAAGTGGTTCCTGGAAGAGCGCGGTAACTGCAGCGCGGAAGAATATAGGCCTTTGACGACGCCGGAAATTCGCTCAAGCATGGGAAAGTCGGGTATTAGGAGGCTCGACCCAGCGATGCATCCAGTTCGAAAACTTCTCATGGGCGACATCGTGCCCCTACTGCAAATGCGAGACTAAGTGCCGAATCTTGCCGAACTGCGATTGCTCAGCTTGCGCAAGGGAAGTAATCGTTCCGTTGGCGAGAGAGGGCTTCTGACGCTTGAATCGCCGGGCCAGTGATTCGAACTGCTTCTTCGTTTCGGAGCCCATTCCACTCGAAAACGCCCCGAGCCCGTGGCGTGGTACACTTTAGACTGAATATTTTGCGAGGATTTGCGTTAATCGATGGCTAACACAGTTTCGTCCCTGAAGCGAGTACGGCAGGAGGCGCGGCGGGAAGTGGTGAACCGCGCGCGGAAGAGCCGGTTGCGGCACCAGGTCCGCGCGATGCGGCGGGCGCTGGAGCAGAAGGATCCCCAAGGAGCGACGGCGCTTGTTCCGGAGACGTTTTCGATGATCGACCGGTCGGCGAAGTGGGGCATCATCAAGAAGAACACGGCGGCACGGTACAAAAGCCGGCTGACGGCTCGTCTGAAGAAGCTTGCCGCGGCGTAAGCTCGGGTCCGTTTCTCTACACCGTTCTTTTCTCCTTCCGTAAGCGGCGGCGGGTGAGGTGTGTCCGCAGGTTCCAGAGAGGCCAGCGATGCGGGTGCTGATTTTCGGGGCGACGGGGATGGTCGGGCAAGGCGTGCTGCGCGAGTGCCTGATGGATGCCCGAGTCGAATCCGTGGTTACGATCGGGCGGGCACCTACGGGCGTAGCGCATCCGAAGCTGCGGGAACTGGTCCGCGCCAATCCGGCGAACTACAGCGACATCGAGGGTGAGCTTTCAGGTTTCGACGCGTGTTTCTTCTGTCTCGGCGTATCGGCGGCGGGGATGGACGAGGCGGAATATGAGCGCGTGACGTATGGGATCACGCTGGCCGCGGCGGAGGTGCTGAGCCGGCTGAATCCTCAGATGACCTTCGTTTACGTGTCGGGCGCCGGCACGGATAGCACAGAAAAAGGCCGCGTGATGTGGGCGCGGGTGAAGGGCAGGACCGAGAACGCGCTGCTACGGCTGAGGTTCCGGGCGGTGTATCTGTTCCGGCCGGGATTCATTGAACCGGCGCACGGAGAGAGGTCCAAGACGGCGGCGTACCGGATATTCTACTCCGTCGCCAAGCCGGTGCTGCCGTTGGCGCGACGGCTGTTTCCCCGGCACATTTTGACGACGGAACAGATCGGGCGGGCGATGCTGCGCGCGGCGCGGGAGGGCGCTCCGAAGCCGGTGCTGGAGGCGCCGGATATTTACGAGTTGGCGCGCACGGCGGCGGGTTAGGCGTCGAGCCGGCCGGGATGTTTCCGGCATGTGGTGCGGACGCTGCGGATTGCGTGAGCGAGCTACGTGTCCGAGTTCAAAAGCAAGCGAAAAGGCCGGTTTTTCCGCCAGCGGTAGGAGGCGAAGTCACGGTCGAGCGTGAGGATATCGCCTGTGTTTAATTGATCCGCGAGGTGGATGAGGCAAGCGCCGGCGAAGCCCGCGGGGAGATCGCGATATTTTCGGAGCAGGGTTCGCACTGGCGGAACCGACGCTTGTAGTTGAAAGGGAATCTGGAAGACGCCTCGCTCGACATTCTCGATAACGGCGTCGATGGCGCCCGGCATTTTACGCAGCAGGTAGCAGCTTTCAGCGATTACAGCTTCTCAGTTGACGAGTACACCCTCCAGGGCTTCGACGACGGCTACAGATTGTTGGTGATGCAGCCCAGGTGCTTGACCAGGCGCTCAAAGGCCGCCTGGGAGGGACGTTCCAATCGCGCCTGCACCGTGGTCTGCATGAGCGCATCGTACTACGTCGAGTGGAATGTATTACGGCTCAGGCGGCGCGGGTAAGGTTGAGGACGAATTCTTCGAGGACGACGCGGTCGTCGGGGCGGGCGTCGCGGAGGGACTTGTCGGCTT
>JAJYKC010000463.1 GCA_021788955.1 Acidobacteriota bacterium | reverse complement strand
CCTGCCGGACAAGATCCGCGGGTATGAGTCGATCAAGGAGCGCAGCGTTGCGGAAGTGAAGGCGCTGGCGATTGAGAAGCTGCAGGCTATTTCGTCACCGAGTACAAAGCTGCCGAGCGCGGATCCAGTTTCACCTTGACCTCGCTGTTGACGACGAGCAAGTCCGGGCCGGATCCCAGTGCGTCGTGGAGAACGCCGCCCTCGTGAAAGGGCGTGCCGGCGAGATCCACGGCCAGTTCCGCGGGCTTCTTTCCGTTGTTGAGCACAACCATAACCGAATGGGGGCCGTCGAGACGCGCGTAGGCGAGCATGTCCTCGCTTGCGGCGAGCATCAGCGTGGCGCCCCGGCGCAGCGCGGGCAACTGCTGCCGCAACCCGGCGACGCGGCGGATCTGCGCAAACAGCGTGTACTCGTCGGCGGTCCGGCCGTCGGGCTCGAAGGCATTCTTGTTGTCTTCGGTCCAGCCGCCTGGAAAGTCGCGACGGTTATCCGGATCGGCGCCGCCGGTCATGCCGATCTCGTCGCCGGAATAGATCATGGGGATGCCGCGCGAAGCCAGCAGATGCGTGAAGGCGAGGCGGAGCGAGTCAAACGTGGCGCCGGGCTCATTCATGAACCGGGGCACATCGTGGAGACCGAGAAATGTGACGAGGGCCTCGGGATGCGGATACAGAAAATCGTGCGCGAGAACCGAGGCCACGGCTTCGATGGAGCCGCCTTTGGCGAACGCATTTCGAATCGCATAGTACTGCGGAAAATCGAACACCGAGCCGACGCCGGTATCGATATTGTCGAACTCGGTGTGCCCGCCTTGGAAGAATGAGGTCACTGAAGGGTCGCCATCGAACACCTCGCCGACGACGCGGACGTGAGGGAAGTCCCGCTGGATCGCGGCGATCCAATCCCGCCAGAAGTGCCGCGGCACGTAGATCAACGTATCCTCGCGAATGCCGTCGATGCCCGTGGTGGCGATCCACCAGAGGGTGTTCTGGATCAGGTACCGCTCGACTTCCGGGTCATCCTGGTTGAGGTCAGGCAGAATACCCGCGAACCAGCCGTCGAGCACCGGGCGCCGCAGCGCCGGGGCCGCCGAAGGACTGAGGAGGGCCCATGTCTGCCAGGTTTCTTTGATGTGATGATCCTTCGTCCCGTGGAACCAAGTTGGCGTGGGCGGATCCGTGACCCAGGGGTGATAGGGTCCGCAGTGGTTGGCCACCATGTCGAGAATGGTCTTCAGGCCGATTTCGTGGCCGCGCCGCACCAAGTCCCGAAAATTTTCGAGCGTTCCGAAATGTTCCTCGACGCCGTAGAAATCCACCGCGCCATAGCCGTGGTAGTCCGTCACGGGCTGTCCATGATCCAATTCCACGTGGTTCAGGCGGTTGGCGTTGTCGTAGATCGGCGTGATCCATAAGGCGGTGACGCCCAAATCCTGGAGGTAGGGGAGATGATTGATGATGCCCTGGAAATCGCCACCATGGTAGAAGTGCGGCTTGCGCCGGTCGAACAGGCCTTTCGACACTTCCGGATCGTCGTTGGAGGTGTCTCCATCGGAGAAACGGTCCGGCATGATCTCGTAGATGAAATCGTCGGACGAGAAGCCCTGGAAGCGGGCCGTGCGCGCCGGCGGCGGCGAGACGACGAAAGGCACCTGTGCGCTGCCGGATGGCGTGACCAAGCGAAGGGGATGGGACCCGGCTGTCAACACGGTCACGTCGACAAATACATAGGTGCCGGCCTCATTCGCCCGCGCCCGGCCGACCGAGACCCCGTGGTCGGTGGGCAGGACGCGCGCGCCGCTTAGATCCGAGCCGTGGATGAGCAGCCGGACCGTTTTCATGTTCAGCCCCATCCACCAGTTCGGCGGCTCGACCTTCGAGACGGTTGGCTTGGCCGCCGCCGGGAGGCAGATCAACGCAAAAGTAAGCAGCAGGCGACGCATTATGCACCCGCCGCGCCGAAGGCTCCTTCGGCGGAAGTCTCGCGGGCGGTGACGGTTCGCGGCGCGGTCTCGTCGTGAACGCGCGCCATGAGGAGCGCAGCCAGAATCAGGAACGCCCCGCCGGAAACCACCGCCGCCAGCCGGTTGTTATTCAGCCAGTGGTTCATGACCCAGCCGAAGCCCAGCGAAGCGATGATCTCCGGCAACACAATCGAAAAGTTGAACACGCCCATGTAAGTGCCCATTTTTGCCGGCGGCAGCGCCCCGGCGAGAATGGCGTATGGCATTGCCAGGATGCTCGCCCAGGCGATGCCGATGCCCGTCATCGAGGCGAGCAGAGGATATTTCGAATGGATGAAGGCGACCGAAATGAGGCCCGCCGCGCCGCATATCAGGGAGAGAATGTGGGTCATCTTCCGTCCGAACTTCGCCGCCAAGCCGGGGAGTAGGAATGAGTAGAGGAAACAGACGGCGGAGTACATGGCGAAGCAGATGCCGGCCCACTCCGTGCCGTCGCGGTAGAGCGCCGAGGCCTCATCGGGGGCGCCGAAGACGTTGTGCGCGATCGCTACCGGGAAATACAGCCACATGCAGAACAAACCGAGCCAGGTGGAAATCTGTACGGCAGCCAGGCGGCGCATCGTGACGGGCATGGCGGCGATTGCGGCGACAATTTCCCGCGCCTGGCTGAGGAGACCGCCGCCGTGACGCACGACGGGCTCTTCGGGCGGATACTCTTTCGTTGTAAAAATTGTCCAGAGCACTGCGCCGAGGAAGACGACGGCTCCCATTTCGAACGACAGTTTCACGGAGACCGGGATCGCGCCGTGCAGCGGCTCTTCGGCGCCGACGTGGAAGTAATTTGTCAGCAGAAAAGGCAGCGCCGAGGCGATCACCGCTCCCAAGCCGATGAAGAGGCTCTGCATGGCGAAGCCCTGCGCGCGTTGCCGCGGCGGCAGCATATCCGCCACGAAGGCGCGGAACGGCTCCATGCTGACGTTGATCGACGCGTCGAGCACCCACAGCAGGACCGCGGCCATCCACAGCGCGGAGGCATGGGGCATGGCGAGCAAGCCAGCGGAACTGAGAAGGGCGCCCGCGAGGAAGTACGGCCTCCGGCGGCCGAGACGGTTCCAGGTCCGGTCGCTCATGTGGCCGATGATCGGCTGCACGATCAGTCCGGTGAGCGGGGCGGCGAGCCAGAGGATCGGAATCTGATCCGCCTTGGCGCCGAGGTGCTCGTAGATGGCGCTCATGTTGGCCATCTGAAGTCCCCAACCGAACTGGATGCCGAAGAAGCCGAAACTCAGATTGCCAATCTGGCGGAGGGTTAAGGCGGGCTTTTCCATGTCGTTCCTCGCTCCGGGCTTACGATCAACGGTCGTATAACTCTATCAAGGCGCGGAGACGGCGGCTCAGCGCGGGATCGAGC
>JAJYKC010000462.1 GCA_021788955.1 Acidobacteriota bacterium | reverse complement strand
GGGGCGCGCGGCGAGCCAATCGTGCACACAGGCGCGCAACCCGGCATCCCGCAGCGCTTCGGCGGGTTGGACACGCTCGATGCGCACGGTCTTGTTTCGCGCGCGGTTGAGCTGTTGCCGAATGATACGGCGTTCCCGCGCCAGGGCTGGCCATCGCATCGGATCCCAGACGGGCTGCGCGCCGAGCACGATGCGCGAGTGGCGAGGGGAATCCTGGTAGATAGCATCGAGCCGCTCCTCGGCGCAGACGTAGCAGACGCGGAGCCTGGAGGCGCGTGCCTCAGCTTCAAATTCCCGGGCGACGGCAGGGAGGCGATCGGGACGGCAAACCGGGGCGCCGGCTACGACGAGGGTTTTATGGCGGCGCACGTAGCCCGCCACGGCATCGCCCGCCTGGGAGAACCAGTGCCGGATGCCGGGGTTCAGAATCTGGTAGCAGGTTGAGTTCCAGCCATGCTGGAGCACGAGTTGCCGCGCGGCGCCGTCGTCGCGCGCCGCGCCCGGCTCATTCAATGGGCTGCCAGCCGCGGACTTTGGCCTGAACACGCCGCGCCTGTTTGGGGCTGAGTTTCACCGCGAGTGCGCCGACTTCCCGCGCGGCGTCGTCGTCGTCCCGGTTGGCGGCCAGGGTGAGCCAGAAGGCGGCCTCCGCGTCGTTCTGCGTCACGCCGAGGCCGTCGCGGAACATTTCGCCCAGCCGGTGCTGCGACGGAACGACTCCGCGTTCGGCGGCCCGGCGGAAGTATTTCGCCGCTTCGCTCTCATCGGCCTTCACACCCTGTCCCCGTTCATACATTACGCCGAGGTTATGATTTGCGTTCGCCGAGCCGGCCCGGACGGCGCTTCGATACCAGCTCAAGGCGCGCACGAAGTTCTGGGGCGTGCCGAGCCCGGTCTGATACATGAGTCCCAGCTCGAACTCGGCCTCGGGATAACCCGTTGCCGCGGCCTTTTGCACGAGGGCGAGTCCGTACTCGGGCTCTTTGGGCAGGACCTTGCCGCGTGCGTACAAATCCGCGAGAAATGTTTCGGCGGCGGGGAAGTCATTCGCCGCGGCGGTTTCGAGCAGTGTCCGTACGATTTCCGGATCGCGGTATTCGGGGGCTCCGCCGACCAGCCGCACGGCGGTTTCGTATTCGGCCTGGGCCGCCGAAGGCGCCTGGACGAAGAAGCTGCGCCCGAGATGGAAGGTCACCTCGGCCAAGGCATTTCCCGGCACGGGCTTGCCGTTTTCCTGCGCCGGCCGGAACTTCCAGAGGTGCACGCAGGCCAGCGCGTTCCGTTCGAGCCCCAGGCCGGACGGGTTCAGCACCCGCCCCTGGCCGGGGTTGCCTTGGGCATCGACCGTCACCCAAACGAGGATCACGCCCTGAAATCCGGTGCGCCTGGCTGCCGACGGATAGACCGGTTCGGTGCGTGAGACCACCGCGGGCGGAGTTATGGCCGCCAACAACGCCGCCAGCACGAGCCATCCCGGCATCAGATCGCTTCCAACTCCTCTTCGAGCAACTGCTTTTGATACAAGTCCGCGTAGTAGCCGCCGCTCGCCACTAACTCGGCATGGCTACCGCATTCGACCAACTCGCCGCCTTCAAGCACGAGGATGCGGTCCGCGTTGCGCACGGTCGAGACGCGATGGGAAATCAGAATAGTTGTCCGGCCGTGCATGACGTCCGCCAAGCCCTGGAGGATTTTCTCCTCAGTCAAGGTATCGACGCTCGAAAGCGCGTCGTCGAGGATCAGGATGCGAGGATTCCGGAGCACCGCGCGGGCGATGGCGGTCCGCTGTTTCTGTCCGCCGGAGAGTGTGAGCCCCCGTTCGCCGACGACGGTATCAAGCCCGCGGGGGAAGCCGGCGAGGTCCGGCGCGAGTCCGGCGAGAGCGGCCGCCTGCTCGATCTGTTCCCGCGTTGCGCCCGGCACGCCCCAAGCGATGTTTTCAGCGAGCGTGGCGCTGAACAGGTATGTCTCCTGCGGGACGAAGCCGATCTGGCGGCGCAGTTCGGCCGGATCCAGATGTCTCAGGTCCAGGCCGTCAAGCAGCACCCGGCCCTCGGAAGGATCGAGCAGCCGCGGAATGAGGTTAACGAGAGTGGTCTTTCCGCTTCCCGTGTGTCCGACAATGGCCGCAGTGGAACCCGCCGGGATGAGCAGGTCGACGTTTGACAGAGCGGCCGCGCCGCCGGCATAGCGCACCGAGACGTTCTCCAGATGCAAACCGCCGTTGACCGGCTGTCTTAGTGCAAGGGATTTCTCCGGCTTGCGGATTGTGGGCTCCTCGGTCATCAGTTGAGCGATCCGTTCCCATGAGGCGGCGCCACGCTGCATCAGGTTCACCACCCAACCGAGGGCGATCATCGGCCACACGAGCGTTCCCATGTAGGTGTTGAACATGACGAAATTGCCGAGCGTGATCCGGTGCGCCAGCACCCTGGCTCCGCCCGCCCACAGCACAATCAGAAACGTCATGCCGATCAGGGCCTGGAGCACCGGCATGAACAGGGCGGAGAGTTTGGCGAGCGACAGGTTCTCGGCGATGTAGTCGACGTTGAGCGACTCGAACCGGCGAAGTTCTGCTTCCTCCTGGGCATAGGCCCGCACCACCCGGACGCCGGCGAGATTTTCCTGCACCAGAGAACTGATGCCGGAGAACATCGCCTGGATTTTCTCGAACCGTGTATGGATGCGGCTGCCGAAGGACACGACGGCGACGCTGACCAGCGGCGCGGGCAGCAGCGCCAGAACGGTAAGCCGCCAGTCGGTCGAGGCCATGACGATGATGGAAAACACGAAGGTGAGCGACGTCTCGGTCCAGTACATGACGCCGGGGCCGAGCATCATGCGCACGGCGTTCAGGTCGTTGGTGGCGCGGGCCATGATGTCGCCGGTCCGCGAGCGCGCGTAGAAATCCGGTGCGAGGCGTGTCAGACGTGCGAAGAGGCCGTTGCGGATGTCATACTCCACTTCCCGCGAAATGCCGATGAGGATGACGCGCATCCAGTACTGCAAGAGACCCTTCACCACCGACAGGCATACCAGGAGCAGAGCGAACCGGACGAGCATCGAGAGCACAAAGCCGTGCATGAGGGCGTCGATGCTGCGCCCGATCACGTAGGGTATGGCCGCCGCGAAGAGGTCTTTGCCGACCAGCGACGCCAAGCCACGAGAAGCTCCGGCGCGGTAGCGCCAGATATATGGACTGAGGTCGCGAAACGCTTTCTTCATACGCGGTTCACAAGTGCGCCCAACTCGCCAAGGTCTTCAGCCATTCCAGCAGGAAGGTCTTCCGGCCCTCGCGCGTTTTCCACCAGCCTTCGGGCGTGAAATACTCGTCGGGCGAGGCGACCATGGAAAACTCGATCGCTGGGGCTTCCTCGATG
>JAJYKC010000461.1 GCA_021788955.1 Acidobacteriota bacterium | reverse complement strand
GGCATCGTCCCCTCATTCGAGATTTCCGCGACGTAACCGTCCACCCGGAAGGCCGCCGCCTAATCGTCGAAGTTACAGACGCAACTTCGGGTAACTATTTATAGCTGTATCGCACGTTGACACTAACCCGCACCGGAACGTCTTCCGGTGACGACGACAGATAGTCGTACGGGATTTCGGACAGCGGAGTGGCAGCGGATAATACCGGGCGGACTGTCGACGTCAACGAAACAGATTCAATCCCGGAAATCTTCACCTTCATGCGCCGCGCGATGTCCTCCGCGATCGGCTGCGCATTATCCATCGCCGCCTGGTACGCCTCCTTCTCGTACGTCGCGGCGTCTTTCACCGTGAACGCCACCACCGTAGCGCCCCAAGTCGATGATAGAACCGGCATGTTCACCGGACCGGCGCCGATCTTGCCCAGTTCATCGAGCAGCGCGCCCACCTTCGCATCGAGGACATTGATGTCCTTCAATTCCGTCCCCTCAAGGTAAACGTAGAAGATGTTATAGACGTCGAACCCGGTAGGCTGCTCCTGACCCGCATAGTAACCACCCCGCCCGGTAGGAGCAAACCGATTCCCCGAAAAATGAATCTGGTCCTCCCGGTAACCCATCGAAACAAGCTTCGCCCGAACGTCCCGCACCTTCTTGGCATTCTGGTCCAAGGCATCCGCCGCCAAAGCCGCCGACGCCCGCGTACTCAAGAATACAATCGCCAGATCTGCCCGCGCCGCCACCTTACCGGTCGCCGAAACCAAAATCGTCGGCGAAGGCAAGGGCGTCTGCGCCACAGCCGTCTCGGCCAGCGCAACCACCACCAGCACAGTTGCAATCCGCATCTCGAACGCCTCCTTCCCCCTCTTATACCTCCAAGCCAAAACCCGCGCTCCCGCGGAAACCCTCGCATCTAACACTTCCGTCCCACTGGCCCGCCGCTTCAATTACCCGGAACAACGCATCCCACTCCGGCGTCAAACTCTGCAATGAGCCATCTAATCCGGATCGCCGGCGCATTCGTAGCGATCGTCCCGCTCGCGGCGCCGCAAGCCCCAGACCTTGCCCCAATCAAGCGGCTCGGCGATTCCGCCGTCCTCTCCGTCTACACCTCCCGGCCGCTTGACGCCATCGCCACTAAGCTCGAATCCCGGTTCGGCTTGGTAGTAAGTGCCGAGGACCCGTTCTTTCAATTTCGCGGTGACATGATGGATATCTCTGGCGAAGTCCGGGGGGCTCGCCCAGGCACTCTCGTTCCCGCGCGGTGGGGATTTGAGGTACGATTCCCAGAAAATCCGGATGGCTCCCCGCAGAATGTGCATGACTTGCTCGAAAGCATAGTCGCGGAAGCCAACCTCCACTCGCATTTTGCATACCGCCTCGACGAGACCGGCGGCGCATTCTTCTTCGTGCCCACCCAAACCCGTGATCCCCAGGGCCGATCGATTGAAATAACGCCGCTGCTCGACCGTCTTGTCACCATACCCCCGGGCGTCAGGCCCATCTACGAAAGCGCCTCTATGATGGCGAAGGACCTCTCGCGGCAGACCGGTCTGCGAGTAAGCTGCTGTCAGTCGTTTGTAGCAGGCTATCCCTGGGGCATGGAGAAAGTCATGTTCGACGCCAACAACGAGCCGGCGCGCTCCGTACTGCGGCGTCTCGGTCTAACTCACTGGCACGTGCGTTGTGACGAGTACAGTTGTGTTATCGACATGCGCTAGACCGCTCCTCCTCCTGCCGCTCGCGCTCATCCTGCAAGCGGGCTTCGTAAAGGAGTGGCAATGGACCGAGACCGCATCGGCGCCCGTCCTGGTAACGGGGCGCATCCTCGACGTCCACCGGACCGGACGCGTCCCGGAAGGCCATCTCCCCTGGAAGGCCGAAACCTGGTCCAATCTCGCCGGCGTGGAAGTCCTTCGCTCCTTCACGGCCCCAGGGATAGCCGCCCCCTCCCACCAGATCCAGGTCTACTTTTTCACCTACGGCTCGAGCGGGTTAGTCTTCATGAACGGTTATCCGCCGCCGCTGCCTCACATCACCCCCGGCGCCATCCGCATCCTACCGTTGCGCCAGAACCGCAATCCCGCCTCCGAGCCGTGGCAACTCATCGCGGACTCCGGCTTCAACCTCACCGTCCCCGTGCGGGCCGATAGGAACGGTGAACCTGCGCCTCCGCCATCCACCCGCGCCTTCCTGCTTCAGGAATTCTCGAATACGCTGGGTGGCGGCACGCCGTCCGAAATCGCCGCACTTAGCCGCTATCTGTCGCGCCAATCGGACGGCCTCTCCGGCGAACTGATGCCGCTGCTCGAAACGCAAATCGGTAGCAACCGCCAACGCTGGGCCGAAATCGCCGCGGGCCTCTACGCCGCGCAGGGCATTCCTCGCCCGACTGTGTCCAAGATCTTGTCAGCGAAGCCGGAAACGTTCGCCGTACCCGGCCCCCAGCGCGGCAATCTGCCTCTCATCCAGGCCGCCCTACGCAAATTGCAGCCAACGCCCGAAACCCCAACGCCCGATACCGAAGACCTGCTCATCAGAACCTGGATCGCCAACGCCCCGTTCAACTCCTGGGGATCCGCCAACTCGCTCGTCGAATACGCCAACAACCCGGTGACCACGGACACACTGCGCCGGGCCCTGCGAAACGATCTATGCGGCTCGTCCTACATCGCGCTCGTGCTTGCCCGGCAGGGCAACAAAGCCATCCTTCCCGACGCCATCCCGCGCGCATTCCGCGTCATTAACGATCCCAAGCACCGGGGCTGCGATTCTACCGAGCTTCAAGGCGCCGCCGCCCTGCTCCGCGACTACGGAAGTGATCGCGACCTGACCCACCTCGCTGCCTTCGTGCGGAAATACCAGACGCTCGACCCGGACTACTACAGCGCGCTCTGGCAGTTCGCCACCGAATCGGTCAACCCGCGCGAAATACCGGTGCTAGCCGTCGTTCTTACAGACCGCCGGATCCAATGCTGCGGCTTCCGCTACTGTGACTTCGCGCTCGATGAATTCGACCGGATAACAAAGCAAAACTTCGATATCACCGCTGCAACCATTCCCGAACGTGACGCCGCCATCTCCCGCGCCCTCGCCTGGATCAAAGCGCACTGATCCCTTCCCGCCGCAACTCCCAGGCGAAGTCATAAAACACGCGCAGTTGATTCCCGTCCGGATCCGCGGCGCGGAACTCGCGAAGCTCCCACGGCTTATCTTCCGGCGCCGCGAGTATCTTCGCCCCAGCCTCGTGCCAGCGAAGATACAATTCGTCCACCTCACCCTTACTCTCCACGTTCAACCAGATCACCTCGCTCCCTCCGTTCCCGTAATGTTCCCGGAATTCCGCATTTGTCAGAAACAGACGGCACTCCCCCTGCGAGACGCCCCCA
>JAJYKC010000460.1 GCA_021788955.1 Acidobacteriota bacterium | reverse complement strand
GCGATGGCGCGAGTGGGCGACGAAGGTTTGAACGCGGTTTCGAGCTTTGTCGAAATTTTAGAGCGAGATTACGGGGCACGGGGCGTTGGCGATGATTTCGTAGGCGTGGGTCCGGAGGTGGCCCATGGATTCGTCGAGGTGGCCGCGGCCGGTGATGATGAGTTCGGCGCGTTCGATTTCTTCGGCGACGTGGCGGACGACGGCGCCGGGGGTGCCTTCCATGACGAGGACGCGGGCGGAGACGTCCATCGCGGCGATGCGATGTTCGATGGCTTTGACCATTTCGCGGCGGTGTTTGCCGGTGGTTTCGCCGCCGTTGCAGTAATGGGGCGGGATGGCGCTGAGGACGGTGAGCCGGCCCTTGAAGAGTTCGGCGATGCGGGCGGCGCGGAGGAGCAGTTCCGGGGGCCAGCCGAGGTAATCGACGGCGAGGACGACCTGGCGGTAGGGCCGGAAGGGTTCAAGTTCGGTGGGATGCGGGTCAGTCCAGACGGCGCATTTGGTGTCGTGGAGGACCTTGGCGGTGACGGAGCCGATGAGGAAGCGGCGCATGGCGCCGTGGCCGCGGGTGGACATCATGATGAGGTCGGCGGGAAGTTCTTTGGCGCGTTCGACGATCTCCTCGGCGACGCCGCCGGAGTTGACGCTGACGTGGCTTGTTTCGGGATTGAAGTAGCGTTTCCGGAGGGTTTCCAACTGCTGCCTGCACTCGATTTCCAGGCTTTTGCGGGTGGTTTCCAGGGTGATGATGCCGCCTTCGCTGGCCGGGGCGTAGTGGCTTTCCGAGGCGCCGTGGAAGTCGATGAGATAGGGGACGACGCTGAACAGGCAGACGCGTCCGCCGGAAGCTTTGGCGAGACCGGCGACGTGGCCGGCGATGGCTTCGCTGGGTTTGGAAAAGTCGGTGGGATAGAGAATGTTGCGGAATAATTGCGGCGTTGACATGTGCACAGGCCCTCCCCCTGGGAATTGGGCACGCGGGATGCCAGAACGCGGCTAGAGCGGCGATTGCGTGCGCACGGTGATGGCGTTCCGGGGCGAGGTGGTCGACGCTTATGAGGTTCGAGGTGCGGATGGAGATGCGGCGGCCAGGGTATGGGCCGCGGGTGAGGCGGGTGGAGGGGGGAGGGCCGACTATAGACTGCGGGACCGGGCGAACAGATCGAGTGCAAGGCTTGGTTGGTTAGGAATTTTCCTGGGGTGGAAGTGTAAAAGGAGGGCCGGGAGATGCCGGTGGAGGGGGTTTGGTTTGGGCGGACGTGACAGTCGGAGTGGAACTTCGTCGAACTCTATAGCATCCTATGGAGTAGGAAGGTAATCGAGCCGAGCCGGACAGATTGAGAAAGAGAAAACCCGGGCACCGCGGCGCGAGCGGGTGGCCTGGGAAGACCCGCCCAATCAAGTTTAATGAAATGAGCAGGTTAGCCGGGACACGAGGACTGTACGCCCACCCGGCGGAGGAAGATGGATCCACTATACGAGCACATTCCGACAGAATCCGCGGATTCGCTGAGCACGATGTTGGCCGAGCCGGAAGAGTTTCCGGCGGAAGAAATTGAGCATGGCGAGGGCTTTGCGGCCCATGCGGAGGAATCGGCATACACGGATGATCCCGTACGCGTGTACCTGCGCGAGATGGGGATGGTAAGGCTGCTTACGCGGCAGGGCGAGATCGACCTGGCGTCGCGGATGGAGCGGGGGCGGACGCGCGTTCGGCGGGTGGTGTCGCGGACGGCCCTGGTGCAGCGGATGGTGATGGCGATGTATTCGGACGTTCGCCAGGAGAAGGTGAAGGTCGACCGTCTGATTGAGATGGGGAACGGCGACGAGGCTTCGAAGGAACGGCGGCGTGTAGCGGCGATGCGGCGGCTGGGCAAGGTGGTGAAGCTGTACCGCGAGCAGATGGAAGTGGTGGAGAAGCTGAAGGCGACGCAGGCGCGGCAGGTGCATGTGCGGCGGCGGCTGGCGGGCGAGGCGGCGCGGCTGCGTGTGCGGACGTCGCAGGCGATCCGCGCGGTGCCGTTCGGGGCGGGGACGTGGCTGGCGTTCGTGGAGGCGTTCAAGCGCGAGTGCGCGGAAGCGGGCGCGGCGACGACGGAGATGAAGCTGTGCCTGCGGGCGATCCATTACGGCGAGGCCTTGTATGCGCAGGGCAAGAAGGCGCTGGTGGAGGCGAACCTGCGGCTGGTGGTTTCGGTGGCAAAGAAGTATGTGAACCGCGGGCTGCATATCCTGGACTTGATTCAGGAAGGCAACATCGGGTTGATGCGGGCGGCGGATAAGTTCGACTATCACCTGGGTTACAAGTTTTCGACTTATGCGACGTGGTGGATCCGGCAGTCGATTACGCGGGCGATTGACGACCAGAGCCGGACGATCCGGATTCCGGTGCACATGAACGAGAGCCTGACTAAGTTTGTGCGGGCTTCGCGGGAGCTGGAGATCGAGCTGGGGCGGGCGCCGAGCAACCAGGAGATTGCGCAGCGGATGGAGACGACGGCGCAGAAGGTGGAAGAGCTGCGGGCGATTTCGCGGGATCCGGTGTCGCTGGATCTGCCGGTGGGCAAGGACGGCGAGTCGACGCTGCAGGACCTGATTGAAGACCGGTGGCTGCGGCCGCTGACGGACACGATGTTCGAATCTGACGTGCGGGAAGAGACCGAGCGGGTGCTGCGCGTGCTGGACGCCGACGAAGAGCGGGTGATCCGGATGCGGTTCGGGATCGGCTACGAGCGCGAGCTGACGCTGCGCGAGATTGCCGACCGGGAGCAGTTGAGCCACGACCAGGTGCGGCAGATCGAGACGCGGGCGCTGCGGCGTCTGCGTACTCCGGAGAGCGTGCGGCGGCTGCTGCCGCTCGTAAGCGTGCAGTAAGTCAAGAAGCAAATCCAGAAGTAAGTCCTAAAACGAGACGCTGGACGTGTGGCGTGTGCGCTGTCTGGCGCGCGGGGCCGACTCTGAATTCGATCGAGTGGATTCCCGGGATGGGATATTGGTCGGAAAGTGTAACGCTGGTGGCGCCGGGGTTCAACGATTCGGAGGCGGAACTGCGGGAGATGACGCGGTTCATCGCGGGGGTTGCGGGGTGGCGGCAGCGGGACGGTTTTCGTTCGATGGTGCGCCTCCTTGTGTCAGCTTTCGACGAGGACTTCGCGGCTGAGGCGGCGTCCGGCGGCGTGCTCGACCGAGGCGATGTTCTCGACTAGCTTGTCGATGACGCCGGCTTCGTCTTCAATGCGGATGGTGGTGAGGACGTGGTTCGAGAACGAGCGCGCCTCTTCGTGGCAGTGCTTGAGAACGGCCATGATCTCGTCCCATTCGCCTTCGAGACAGGTTCCAAAGGGCGTGAGCGTGTAGCGGATACCGCTTTCGTCGATGATCTTCAGGATTTCGGCGAGGTCTTTGCTAAGGTGCGTG
>JAJYKC010000459.1 GCA_021788955.1 Acidobacteriota bacterium | reverse complement strand
CGGCCGTTGAGGAATGTGTCCCGATAGAACTCGAAGGCGTCGCCATGGAAGCCGTTGGTGCCGGACTTGATGATGGCGTTGAGAATCGCGCCGGAGTTCCGGCCGTATTCCGGATTGATGGTGCTCTCGACATAGTCGAACTCGGCAATCGCGTCCTCGCTGGGAATGATCAACGGCGTGTTCAACGGAAGATCGTTCGAGTCCGTACCGTTCACCAGGAAGCTGTTCTGCTGCGACTGGCTGCCATTTGTGGCGTAGTTGTTTCCAAAACGGTCCGATGAGGCGACGGCCCCCGGTTCCGTTTGCTGCAAGGTCACCCAGTTCCGGTTCAGGACCGGCAGTTGCAAAATCGTCTGGTTTGAAATGACCGTCCCCAACTGCGTGTTCGATGTCTCGACCTGCACCGGATTCGCCTGCACCTCAACGGTCTGGCTGACCTGGCCGATCTCAAGTGGAATGCTCAATGCATAAATCTGGTTCAGTACCAATCCGATATTCTTTGATACGAATGTTGTGAAACCTGTTTTGGTGGCGCTCACGTCATACGTCCCTGGGGGCAGATTCAAGAATTGGAAGCTGCCATCAGTCGTGGAAGTGACTTCCCTCGTGATGCCCGTTTTTGTGTTTGTCGCTCTTAGGCTTACGCCGACTACCGCCGCCCCCGTCGCATCCGTCACAGTGCCGCGAATCTGGGCATAAACATCGTCAGCCCGGAGAGGCGACACAGCGAGAAGAAAAAGACCGAGGATCGAAGCAGCCAAGCAGATCAGTTTGCGCATGAACCCTTTCCCCCTTCGTTGCGGTGCGTTTTGATCTTTACTGCTGTGGTGGCCTAGTCGGTGCAAACCGCATGCCAAAGCCTACATTATTGGTACACAATGACTTTGTCGATTTACGAGATTACCCGAATCCCAAAAGTCATAGAATCGCAGGCTTCGGGTTCGGGAAAGATCCCAAATAACATAGCTATATAGAGTAAATCCGGCTTTGGGGCCGGCTTCGTGGCTAGTCGCCCAGTTCGCCCGTGAGACGACTGGCCAGCGGACGGGTCTGACCGGCGTACTTACTGCCCGCCTTCTTGCGGTAGGGCACCGAAGATGGTCCGGACAATTGCTCAAAGGTGAAGGAGCAGACGCGCATCCCAGGGTAGAGGGCCACTGGCATGCGTCCGAGATTGCTGAGCTCGAGCGTCGCTTTTCCGGACCAGCCCGGATCGAACAGTCCCGCGGTGCCATGGACGATGATGCCGATCCTGCCGAGGCTGGAACGTCCTTCGAGCCGGCCGAGCACATCGTCGTCGAGTTCCAGCGTCTCCTCCGTAATGGCGAGCACGAATTCGCGCGGCTGGAGTATGAATGGCTGGCCCGGTGCGACAATCACCGGACGCATCAGGTCCTCAATGCTCCGCTTGTCCCGCAGATCGATGTAGGCGTTGCGGCTGTGCTCGAACACGTTGAACTCCGCGCCGAGCCGGAAATCCACCGAGCAACTGCCGAACTGCTCCGGCGGAAGAGCCGGCGAAATGCGGATCTTGCCCGCCTCGATGTACTTCTTAATATCGACGTCCGAAAGGACCATTTCCGTTTATCGTAGCAAGGCCAAGCGGGCGCCGGCCGTGCGCTCGCGGGTTCTTTCGCGCGATACAATCGAAGCTTGCCGGAAACGCGCCATTCTGTCTGCGCGTTGGATTGTCCCGACGCCTGCTCCCTACTCATCGATGTTACGGACGGGAAGGGTTCGCGACTTCGCGGCAACCCGGCCCATCCTGTAACTCGAGGCTTCCTTTGCGGCAAAGTCGCGCGTTATCTGGAACGCGAGTATGAGCCTTCGCGCCTGCTCTACCCGCAGAAACGCATCGGTGCCAAGGGCGAAGGCCGCTTCGAGCGTATTGGTTGGGACGAGGCGCTCGACACAATCGCCGAACACCTGCGGCACACCAGCGACGAATTCGGCCCGGAGAGCATCCTGCCGTACAGTTATGCCGGCACGATGGGGTTGCTCAACGGCAGCGGGATGGACCGGCGATTCTTCCACCGCCTCGGCGCCTCGCGGCTGGATCGGACGATCTGCTCGGCGGCCGGTGGCGCCGCTCTCGATGCGTCCTTCGGCGCCCGCTACGGCGCCGAACCGGAACAGTTCGCCCATTCCCGGCTGATCCTGGCGTGGGGCGCGAACATCCTGGGCACCAATGTCCACCTGTGGCCATTCATCGTCGAGGCCCGGCGGCGCGGCGCGCGTTTCTACACCATCGATCCGGTGAAGAACCGGACCGGACGCCTCGCCGATCGCCACTTCGCGCCTTATGCGGGCAGCGATCTCGCCCTCGCGCTCGGCCTGGCGCAGGTCATTTTCGCCGAGAGGCTCTACGATGCGGACTACGTCGAGCGCTACACGTCCGGCCTCGAGGAATACCGTTCGCTCGCCTCCCAATACCCTCCCGAGCGCGTCGAATCTCTGACCGGAATCGGGCGTAATGAAATCATCACCCTGGCGCGCGAGTACGCCACCACAAAACCCGCCGCGATTCGGCTGAATTACGGTGTCCAGCGCAGCGAGCGGGGCGGAGCGGCCGTGCGCGCTATCGCCGCCTTGGCCGCGCTCACCGGCTCCTGGCGCGAGGTGGGCGGTGGGCTGAGTCTTTCCACATCCGGCGCCTTCGCCCTCAACACGGCCGCACTGGAGATGCCCGAACTGCAGCTTCAATCCCCGCTTGGCCGCCCGGCGCGCGTGGTGAACATGGTGGAGCTGGGCAAGGCGCTTACGGAAGTTAGCGCTCCGCCGGTCAAAGCGCTCGTGGTTTATAACTCCAACCCGGCCGCCGTCGCCCCGCGACAGGAACTCGTCCGGCAGGGTCTTTCCCGCGAAGACCTATTCACTGTCGTCCTCGAACAGTTTCAGACCGACACGGCGGATTTCGCCGACATCGTTCTGCCGGTGACGACGTTTCTCGAGCACACGGACGTTTACCGCTCCTACGGTCACTATTTTTTACAAATCTCCCGCCCCGCCCTGCCCGCTCCGGGCGAAACAAAATCCAACGTAGAAGCGTTTTGTCTTTTAGCACATCGTATGGGCTTCCGGGAACCGTGCTTTGACGACACCGAAGACGGCATGATCCGCGCGCTTTTGGCGAGCGGCGACCCGTTCCTCCAGGGCATCACGCTCGAACGGCTGGACCGCGAACACTTCGTCCGGCTGAACGTTTCCGCGCCCGGCGAGCCGTTTCTGCCATTCGCGAAGGGCGGCTATGCCACCCCATCGGGCCGGTTCGAGTTCGGGGCCGATTCGCTCGCCTACGCTCCACCCACCGAGTCCCGCCTGGGCCCGTCCCAGTTGCGAGCGAAATATCCCCTTGAACTGATCTCTTCGAAGAACGACGACAGCATGAACTCCACGTTCGGTTACCGGCCCGATGCCG
>JAJYKC010000458.1 GCA_021788955.1 Acidobacteriota bacterium | reverse complement strand
CCCGTCCATGACGACGTTGTATCTGCCGTTCTCTCGGGAAACAGGACAATCCCCCGGTGCTTTGCCGCAATGGCTGCGCTACAATCGAGCGATTCTTTCCCAGGACCGCCCGCCGAAAACAAGCGCCCCGCCCCTCTGGCTGTTCGGCTTCACTACCCTGCCCTACGGCTCCGGCACTGGCTTCGTTCAGGTTGCGGCGCCTTTTTCGTCATCGGCGCTGAGGCGGCCATCATGGCCCTTGCCCCACGCACGGCCTCTTTCTTCCTCGCCGGCGCAGCCACTTACTTATTTCTCAACGGCGTCGCCAATGCAACTTATTCGGCGCTTATTCTCGAAGTAATTGGACAGGGCTCGCGTTCCGCGGGAGCTCAATACACCTGGTTGAATAACCTCGGGAACCTGCCAAACGCCTACATGACCTGGCTCGACGGCCAGGGCCACCGGCTTTGGGGCTCTCCCGGATTGTTCGCGGTGGACGGCATAGGGAACGCGATTCCCAGTCTCCTGCTTTTCTTACTCGTCGCGCGTTCGGGCGTGGCAAAGCCGGCCGATCGAACTATGGAGGCCGCCGCCTGAATCTTTCATCGGTATCCCAATACCTTAATCTGCTCCACTGCGGACTGCTACAATCGCAAGCCTGAACGCAACCGCCCTGCACTCCTGCCCCAATTGCGCGCGCCAGGTGGAGCCTTCCTGGCGGCTGTGCCCGGACTGTGGTTCGGCCCTGCAACCCGGCGCAGAAGCCGCAACCCGCACCGTTTTGACCGGTGCCCCATCCTCCGCCTCCGCCGAAGAAGGCCGTTTTCCGGCCGGCACGGTCCTGGCGGGCCGGTACCGCATTCTCGGTCTCATCGGCAAAGGCGGCATGGGCGAGGTCTATCGCGTCTATGACCTGATCCTCAACCAATCAGTGGCGCTGAAGTTTCTTTCCGGCGCGCGCCTGAATGAGGCCGCGCTCGCGCGCTTTCGCAATGAAGTCCGCATCGCGCGCCAGGTCTCCCACCCCAACGTCTGCCGCGTCTACGATATCGGCTTCCTCGAAGGTTCTCACTTCCTTTCGATGGAGTACCTCGACGGTGAGGATCTCGCCTCCCTCATCCGCCGCATCGGCCGCCTCCCGCAGGACAAAGCCATCGAGTTCGCGCGCAAGATCTGCGCCGGCCTCGCCGCGGCCCACGAGCGAGGCGTGCTGCATCGCGACTTGAAGCCCGCCAACATCATGATCGACGGCCGAGGCCAGGTGCGCATTACGGATTTCGGCCTCGCGGCTTTGGCCCAGGAAGTCGCCCTCGGCGATATCCGCAGCGGCACGCCCGCCTACATGGCGCCTGAACAGAAAGCTGGCCGGGAAGTAACCGCGCGCAGCGACATCTATTCCCTCGGCCTGACCATCTACGAGATGATCACCGGCAAGCGCCGCGGCGAAACAGCCTCCGACCCCTCCGATATCGTCAAGGACCTCGACCCCGCCGTCGAGCGCGTCATCCTGCGCTGCCTCGAGGAAGATCCCAAACGCCGTCCCGCCTCTGCCTTGCAGGTGGCGATGGCGCTGCCCGGCGGCGATCCCATCGCGGCGGCGCTCGCGGCCGGAGAAACACCCTCGCCCGAAATGGTCGCGGCGTCGGAGGAAAAGACCAGCTTTCGCCCTGGCGCGGCCGTTCTCTGCTTAGCACTGGCGCTGGCCGGCTTGCCTGTTTTCGGCATCTATTTCGATCGGACGAACATCACCGCTCACGCCCCGTTGGAGATTCCCCCGGAGGCGCTGGCGTATCACGCGGAGGACGTTCTGAAGCAGTTAGGCTACGCCGCGCAACCCAAAGACACAAGCTTCGGGTTCGACTACGTGGACCGCGGATACGCACGCTATCTCGCCATCGCGGACAAGGCCCACTTCGACGAACTGCTCGCCACGCACCGCCCGGCCGTCATCAGTTTCTGGTACCGCCAGTACAAGGACGACTTTCAGGTGGACTCGTTCCTTCCCTTCGGTCTCCTCGTCAGCGGCGACAACGACGTGATCAGTTACCGTTCGCCGCCGAACACGGAGTCGGGAATGATCCGCCTGCGCCTGGACGCGAAAGGCCGGCTGATCGCCCTCGAAGTCCGGCCCGAAGCCTCGCCGCCGCCACCCAACGCTGCCCCGGATTGGACGAAGCTCTTCGCCGCCGCCGAGCTCGACCTCGCGAGCTTCACCTCCGTCCCGCCGCGCGAACTGCCGCCCATGCCGTTCGATGCTCGCGCCGCCTGGAGAGGCACGTTCGCACCCGGCCGCACCGAGCAGGTCCACGTCGAGGCCGCCGCCTGGCAAGGCCGGCCGGTTTATTTCTCCGTCGGCGGCGACTGGCGGCAAAAAGAGCCCCCCGGCACGGGCGAGTTAGAGGGAGCATATCCTCTGGTGATAGCGGTCTTCTATCCGTGTTATTTCCTCGGCGCCGCCATATTGGCGTGGCAGAATCTCCGCAAAGGCCGGGGCGACCGCCGGGGTGCTTTGCAAATCGCCGCCGTCGTCTTCATTGCGGCCATGTTGGGCTGGGGCTTCAGTGCCGCCCACGTGGCCTCCCTCTGGGAGTTTCATCTGTTAGTGAAAGCCTTGAGCTGGGCCCTGCTCGCGGCCTTTGCGGTCTGGATTCTGTACCTCGGCGTCGAACCGCACGTCCGCCGCCACTGGCCCGACTCGCTCATCTCCTGGAGCCGCCTGCAGACCGGCAAGTTTACCTGCCCTTTGGTCTGCTCCCATGTACTCGCGGGCATCGGGGTCGTCATGATCACGGAGGCTATCTTCGGGTTGGAAGGCGCCGTCATCGGCCGCCACTTCAAGGATCTTAACGCGCCGGCCCTCGATGCGTTAACCAGCGTCTCGGCCTTCTGGGGAATGTTGTTCATCTCCGTCGGAGCGTTTTTCTCCTACATCCTGCTCGTCGCGCCCATCGTTCGGCTTTTCATTCGCCGGCGCCTCTGGATCGCCGATGGCCTCGCGGCTGTTCTGGCCGCGGCCCCACAGTTCGCACAGTTTGACAACACGGCGCAGAACCTGATGGTCGGAATCGTGGCCGTGCTCTTTAACTTGACCGTCCTTTGGCTGTTGCGCCGCTTCGGATTCCTCGCCGCCGTCGCCGCCGTGCTCACCGATGCGCTGCTCGAATTCGTGATGCCGCTCGAGCCGCAATCCTGGTTCGGTGGACGCAGCCTCGTTATCCTGGCCATCCCAGCTCTGGTAGCTGCCTGGGCTGCCTGGGTCGTCGTTTCGTACTACCGCCGCCCGAACGTGGAAACAGCGGTGTAACAGATATCCCCTCAGCGGATCCGTGAGCAAACCATTCCTCGTTCTTCCGGTCCTCATGGAAACCCCGGCCCAGGGGTTTCTCGCCGCCGCGCCCGTTTCTACAAGGTTCCATCCATCCGGGGCGTATGGTATCGCGGC
>JAJYKC010000457.1 GCA_021788955.1 Acidobacteriota bacterium | reverse complement strand
TGCGTACGCGACGGGGGAAGTGCTGGTGGCGCTGAAGGAGTCCGGGGCGGTTGGGGCAATGGATGCGGCTTATCTGCGGGGGGTGAGGTTCCTGCTCGACACGCAGCTTGCCGATGGGTCGTGGTATGTGCACTCACATGCGCTGCGGCTTCAACCTTATTTTGAGAGCGGGTTTCCGCACGGGCGGGATCAGTTTGTTTCGGCGGCGGCTACGAATTGGGCGACGCAGGCGTTGGTGCTTGCGGGGAAGTAACGGGTTTGGAGCAAGAAGCACGAAGCCTAAAGGTGTAGGGCCGGAGCGGGGGAGAACAACAGATAAGCTGATAAGCGGTGCGTCTGGTTTGGAAGCTCGGAGCCGGTAAGCGGCCGCAGTTCGGGGCGGTTTCTCATGCCTGGCGGGCGCTGAAGTCGCCGAATTTCCGGTTGTATTTTGCGGGGCAGTCCATCTCACTGCTTGGCACGTGGATGACGCGGCTGGCTACGAGTTGGCTGGTGTACCGGCTGACGCATTCGGCTCTGTTGTTGGGGGTGGTGAGCTTCGCGGGGCAGATCGTTTCGTTTCTGCTGGCGCCGTTGGCGGGGGTTTGGGTGGAGCGGCTACCGCGGCGGCGGCTATTAATATGGACGCAGGTGGCCTCGGCCGTGCAGTCGCTGGCGTTGGCGGCGCTGACGCTGGCGGGCGTTATCACGCTCAAAGAAATCATTGCGCTGGCTGTTCTGCAGGGTTTGATCAATGCTTTCGATATGCCGGGGCGGCAGTCGTTTCTGGTGCGGATGGTGGAGGACCGCGCGGACCTTCAAAATGCGATCGCGATCAACTCTTCGATGGCGAATGGGGCGAGGCTGGCGGGACCTGCGATCGCCGGGGTGATCGTGGCGGCTTTCGGGGAAGGCTGGTGCTTTTTGATCGACGGCATCAGTTACTTTGCCGTGATCGCGAGCCTGCTGCTGATGCGGATCCGGCCGCAGGCGATGGGGCAGGAGGCGAGACGGCGGGGCGCGGGCGGGCTGTTCGCGCAGATGCGGGAGGGTTGGGATTATGTGCGCGGGTTTCTACCGATACGGACGGTGCTGCTGCTGTTCGCGCTGGTGAGCCTGATGGGTTATCCGTATCTGGTGCTGATGCCGGTGTTCGCGGCGCAGGTGCTGCACGGGAACGCGACGACACTGGGGTGGCTGTCGGGAGCGACGGGCGTCGGGGCGCTGGCTTCGGGGATTTCGCTGACGCTTAGAAAGTCCGTGATGGGGCTGACAAGGATGCTGCAGGTGGCCGCGGCGCTGCTGGGCGTGGCGCTGATTCTTTTTGGGTTGTCGGAATCGTTCTGGCTTTCACTGGGGCTGATGGTTGTGGCGGGGTTCGGACTGATGCAATCGGCGGCAGGGGCGAACACGGTGGTGCAGTCGCTAGTCACGGAAGATAAGCGCGCGCGGGTGATGAGTTATTACACGATGGCGTTTTTCGGCGCGGCGCCTTTGGGCAGCCTGATGGCGGGGGTGGTGGCGAGCCACATCGGGGCTCCGGATACGGTTATCATTTCCGGTGTCCTGTGCCTGGCCGGCGCGCTGTGGTTTACCACGCATCTGAGCGGGCTGAACCGGATGGTGCAGCCAATTTACCGGGAGATGGGACTGGAACCGGAGTAAGGAGCGGAAACGTGGCGGCTACGAGAAGAGAGTTTCTGGGAGGGGTTGGAAGCGGCGCGGCCTGGCTTTCGGCGGCGGGCGTGTTGCGGGCATTTCCGTTGGGGCTGCCGCCGGGGCTGCAGCTTTGGAGCGTGCGGGAGGATCTCAAGCGGGATGAGGAGGGAACGCTTCGGCAAGTTGCCAAGATCGGGTATCGGGATCTGGAGCATTACCAGATGCCGCGGCGGCCGGCCGAGTTCCGGAAGCGGTGCGAGGGCGCGGGGTTGAAGTTAGTAAGTTCGCACTTCGATATGCCGATGGAGGAGTTCGGCAGCGCAAAGACGCTCGACGGGGCGCGCGAGATGGGGTTGCAGTACATGGTGGTTGTGTTTCCCACGATGCGGTCATTGCGGGGCGTGGACATCGAGCGCATGGACTTCCACAAGGTGAGCACGATGTACGAGAAGATCTCGCTCGACGATTACAAGTGGAATGCCGAGCAGTTGAACGTGCTGGGCGAGCGGGTAAAGAAGGCGGGGATGCAGCTTGGGTACCACAATCATGCGATCGACCTGAAGATGCTTGCCGGGGGCGCACGCGGGCTGGACACGCTGATACACGGGACGGACCCGAACTTAGTTGTGTTCGAGATGGACTGCGGGCACGTGATTCATGCGGGCCAGGATCCGATTGCGTATCTGCGGAAATATCCGACTCGAATCCGGATGATTCATGTGAAGGACCTGATGGCGGGTTACTCGATTTCGACGACGCTCGATACGGAGGACAAGGACACGGACGCGGAGATTGGCGCGGGGGTGATCGACTGGAAGCGGGTGTTCCAAGCGGCGCGGGCGGCGGAGGTGAAGCATTGGTTTGTGGAGCACGAGGGGAAGATGGCCCATTCGCCGATGGAAAGTATCGCGATTTCGTACAAGTACCTGCAGCAGATGTGACGCCGCTTCGTGCGCGAACATACGGGAAGAGGAGAGACACGGTATGGCTGCGAAGAAACTATTGATGCTGGTTGGCGACTACGTGGAAGATTACGAGGTGATGACGCCGTTTCAGGCGCTGCGAATGGTGGGCCACACGGTTCACGCGGTTTGTCCGAACAAGGGGGCGGGCGAGACGGTAAGAACGTCGATCCATGATTTCGAAGGGGATCAGACGTACAGCGAGAAGCCGGGGCATAACTTCGCACTGAACGCGACGTTCGATGAGATCCGGCCGGAGGATTACGACGCGCTGGTGATTCCGGGCGGGCGCGCGCCGGAATATCTGCGGATGAACGCGAGGGTGCTGGAGATCGCGCGGCATTTCGCCAGCGCGGGGAAGCCGATTGCGGCGATTTGTCATGGGGCGCAGATCCTGGCGGCGGCGGGCGTGCTGGGAGGGAAAGCGTGCAGTTGCTATCCGCCGGTGAGTCCGGAGGTGGCCCTGGCGGGCGGTACGTACCAGGATATTGCGATGGATGAGGCGTACACGGACGGGAACCTGGTGACGGCGCCGGCGTGGCCCGCGCAGGCGGCGTGGCTGGCGCAATTCTTGCGTGTGCTGGGGACGCGCATCGAGCCCTGATGGGGGGCTTGACCCGGGCGTAGGCATAGATTAACTTTGTAAAGACAGTCTATGCCAGGAGGTTACGAAGCCCGAGGATGAAACGCGCCAGAGACCAGAAGGACCTGCTTCCGGGAACGCTCGAGATGCTGATTCTGCAGACGCTGCGCGTGGGCGCTCTGCATGGGTATGCGATCGCGCAGCACATTCAACAGACTTCGCAGGAGGTGCTGCAGGTGGAG
>JAJYKC010000456.1 GCA_021788955.1 Acidobacteriota bacterium | reverse complement strand
CGGCGGCGTCGGGCGTCGTGGTAGCGAGGGTTTGGACATCGGCGGCGGGTGGCGCGGGTGGCGCGGGGGCGCTTTGTTGCGCGAGAAGCGCGGGGGCAGCGGGCACGGCGGCTGCGACTTGAAGAAACTTACGGCGTTGGAGCGGCACGGGAACCTCGAGTAAGAAATATCGCGGAAAAACAGCTATCTTATCATTGCCGGGCCGAAGGGCATCGAAGTCGATTACTCTCGCGATGGGCGATCACGGCTTTCAACACACCCGGCGTAATTCCGACCCGCCTAATCCCACCCCACGCAACACCGGCCCACATCATCCCAACGGGCGACTGCGCTACCGAGCCGCGACCGCAAGGGAGCGGTCCTCCTCTCGCACGCCCCCGCCCGCCTGGATTCCAACCACGACTTTCGACAGAGCGTCGTCACTTCCTCGCCCGCCGCGTGCCGAACCCCACTCGATAGCCTTTGCTAGAATCACCCCGGGGGCATGGCACCGGAACGCGCGGAAGAAATCACCGGCCTGCTCGCTGCCTGGCACGGAGGCGAGGACGAAGCATTACAACGCCTCATCCCAGTCGTCTACCCTGAACTCCGCCGCATCGCCCGCCGGCACCTCAAGCGGCGCTCGCCCGATCACACGCTCGAATCCGCCGCCCTCGCCAATGAAGCTTACTTGAAACTCATCCAGGCGCGCGGACTGCACTGCGAGAATCGCTCCCACTTCTTCGCCGTCTGCGCGCAAATGATCCGCCACATCCTCGTCGATCACGCGCGCAAACAACAATCCGCCAAACGCGGCGGAGGCGCCGAGCGCCTTCCCTTGGAAGAAACCCTCCTCGGCACACGCGCCCGTGGAGTCGAAGTCCTCGCCCTCGACGACGCGCTCGTCTCCTTATCGAAAATCGATCCCCGCAAAAGCCGCGTTGTAGAACTGCGTTTCTTCGGCGGCCTGACCGTCGAAGAAACCGCCGGCGTCCTTGAAGTCTCGCCCGAAACCGTCATGCGCGATTGGAAAATGGCCAAGGCCTGGCTTCATCGCGAACTCGCCCGTGCCGCCTCGCCCCAGACCACAGGTACCATCCAGATCGCCATCCCCTCCAGCCGCTGACCCCGCTTACTTCGGAATCCCTTCGATCAGCCACGCATTGACACTGGACAACGTCTGCCCGAACGCCAGATACCGCCCGTCCGGAGACGCTTTCAGCATCTCAATCGGTTCTCCGCTCCCATACAGCAGACTCGCCTTCCCGTCGAGCGTGACCTTCACAACCGAACTTCCCTTCGGCGCAAACGCCGCCGCAAAAATCGCCCTCCCGTCCGCGCTCCATCCAATGCTCTGCAGCTCAGGCCACTGCGGAATCGAAATCTCCCGCTCGGTCTGCTTCCTCAAGTCGCGGACACGAATGTGCGAGTAGTCATGAACGTAGCTATAGGCGATCCGCGTCCCGTCCCGGGAAAGGTCCCAAAATACGTCGTTCGCGTCCTCTACCCCCATACGGAAAATCTCGGTCCTCTTCGCCCCCGGCGCCGGCTCGAACGAACTGAACACAACCCCGTTCCCCGTCGCTTCGCTCACCACGCACGGTGCTCCGGGCCTCGCCGGACAATGGAACGCCGGATTGCCTAACGTCGATACGTGCGGACCCGCCGCGCTGCTCGGCGCCCGGCTCGACCGCACAAACGCCGGAGCGCCTCGAGTCGCAAGAATCTGCTCCGCCGCCCCGCCCGCCAGCGGAACTCGCATCAACCGCGCCTCCGCCCGCTCCGAAACCACATACAAAATCCACTTGCCATCCGGACTCAACGCCGGACTCCAGTTGTTCTCTCCGTTCACCACCACCGGCTCCGCATTCGCCGAGTCCACTCTCTGCCGGAAGATGCCCATGTGTCCCGTCCGCTCGGACTCGATCAGCAGGCACTTACTGTCCCTGTTCCACGTGCCCGGCCAGTCGATTCGTTCGTCCGTCGTAAAACGCCGCGCGGGAATCGGCTCGCCGCGCCCTTCAGCCAACTCGCCGATAAATATGTCGCTCTGGTCCAGCCGCTTCGTAACCGCAAGCCGCCGCCCATCGGCGGACGCACTCATCGTCCCCACCGCAAACCCCGCCCAGTTCGTCAGCCGGAGCGGCCGGCCTCGAGGCTCCATCTTCCCCGGATCTACTTCCATCTCCCAAAGGTTCGACGTCGGCTCGTCCGGCGCCTCCCACAGGTTCAGCACCAGATGGCCCGAAGACAACCAGCAAAAGCTCTGGAGGCTCGGGTTATCGAAAATTCGTCTGGCCTCCGATCCTCCCGCAAGCCGCGCCTCCAGCACCGCCGCACCTCGCTCCTCGGCCCGGCGAATGTAAGTCAACCAGCGCCCATCCGGCGACCACTCTACCTGCGACGCCGCCTCCCCCCGGCCCGCGCCCGACACCCGCTGCGCCGCCCCGCCGTTCACCCCCATCATCCAGATCTCGCCCCGCCGGATAAACGCGATGCGCTTCCCATCGGGTGATGGCCTCGCCTCTTCGCTCGAATCCTGCAGCTTTCTCACTGCCCCGCTGGCCGTGTCCACACTCCAGATCCCATACACCCCCGGCGCCGCTTGTCCGCTGAAAAGAATCTCGGCCCCGCCCGGGAGCCAGGTCACACTCGCTCACCGGAAACACAGGTTCGGAGGCACGGGAAAACCGCGAACCTCGCCCGTGTCCACCGTGCGTATGTGTACCCCTTCGAAATCCGCGTACGCCACTTCCTTGCCGTCCGGCGAGATCGCCGTCCGGTGCACCGCGTCGTCGCTCGAGTTCGTCGTCACCTGCCGCTGAATCAGGTTCGGGACTACCACCGCCTCGGGAACCCGCCGCACCAGCACAATCCCCAGAACCACGGCGCCCGCCACAGCCAGACCGGCCGCCAGCGCGAGCGCCACGTTTCGCAACCGTCGCCGCTTGGCCCCCTGAAGCCGGCGCAAATCCGCAATCAGCTCGCCCGCCGTTTGGTATCGCGCCTCCCGCTTCTTCTCGAGCGCTTTCAAAATCACCCTCTCCAGCCCCGCCGTCACCGGCCTCAATAGCGACGGCCTCGCCGGCGCCCGGTTCACAATCGCGTCGATCATCTCCGCCGGCCTCTCGCAGCGGAACGCCGCCCGTCCCGTCGCCATCTCGTACAGCACCAGCCCGAACGAATAGATGTCGGACCGCGCATCCACTTCCTCGCACCGCGCCTGCTCGGGCGATAGATACGCCAGCGTCCCCTTGATCATCCCCGGCCGCGTCAGCGTCTCATCCGCCGTCGCGCCGCTCTCGCTCGCCGGCATTGCCTCCGCGCCCGTTGCCTCGCGCGGCTCCGATCCGCGTACCGCCAAACCAAAATCCAGAATCTTCACTCCGTCCGCCGCCGTAAGAAAAATGTTCGCCGGCTTCACGTCGCGATGCACGATGCCCTTCCCATGCGCCG
>JAJYKC010000002.1 GCA_021788955.1 Acidobacteriota bacterium | reverse complement strand
CGAGGGCGGCGACGACCTGGTCGGGCTTTTGCCAGGCATCGCGGGAGGGGTCTTCGAGGACCTTGGCCCATTCGGTGGCTGAGGGCGGATGGTGCTGGTGGGGGACTTGGGCGGCGGCGAGGGCGGCGAGGAGGAAAAGCGGGAGGGGTTTCATGGTGGATTGTCAGGACCAGTTATCGCGGAGAGCGGCGACGTAGCGGTCTGCATCTTCGCCGCGCCAGAGATCCTTGCCCATGCCGCGGAGCGCGAGGAGCTTCGACAGGCCCGAGGAACCAGGGGTTTGGCGGCGGCGCCGGGCTTTGCTCGCCGGTTTAGCTGTCGATTTCGATTTCCGCCCTTTTGGCATATATGCGCTCCTTAAACTAGCTTTGCCCTGGACACGTGGGCACGTCAAGAGGCGCGGCGGTAGACTGCAAAGACGGAGAAGATGCGGAGATGGCGAGGTATGCGGCGTTTTTGCGCGCGATCAATGTGGGCGGGCATGTGGTGACGATGGAGCGGTTGCGGGAGTGTTTCGCGGCGTGCGGGTTCAAGGGCGCGGAGACGTTTCTGGCGAGCGGGAATGTGGTGTTTGAGTCGGGCGGGAAGGCGGAGGCGCTGGAGAGGAAGATCGAGGCGAGGCTGCGGGCGGAGTTGGGCTACGAGGTGGCGACGTTCGTGAGGGCGATGGAGGAAGTGGCGGCGGTGGCGGCTTACGAGGCGTTTCCGGGCGTGCTGGTGGAGAAGCCGGCCGCTGTGAACGTGGGTTTTCTGCGCGCGCCGATGACGCCGGACGGGGTGCGAGTGCTGATGGGGTTCCGGACCGGGACGGACGATTTTCATGTGGCGGGAAGAGAAATATACTGGCTGTGCCGGACGCGGCAGAGCGATTCCGAGTTTACGAATGCGCGGTTTGAGAAGGCGGCGGGAGTGCAGGCGACGTTTCGCGGGATGAATACGGTGAGCAAACTGGCGGCGAAGTACGGGGAGGGGCGGTGAGTCTCAAGTGGTTGGCCGTGATCGCGGCCGGGACAGCTTGGGCGGGGACGGTGTATCACGGCGGCGTCGAGAACGTTCTTGCGCGGCGGTGCGTGGTGTGCCATCAGGCGGGCGGGATTGGGCCGATGCAGTTGGGCACGTACGCGCAAGTGCGGCCGTGGGCGCGGGCGATCCGGGAGGCGGTGCTGCAGCGGACGATGCCTCCTTGGTCGGCGGATTCCTCCGTTGGCGTGCGGTTCCGGAATGACCGGTCTTTGAGCGCGGCGGAGCGGCAGGCGATCGTCGAATGGGTGGACGCGGGCGCCTTGGAGGGCCCGGCGGTAGTGGAGACGAAGATGGTTCCGGGCGGGACGGGGGCGCGAGTGGAAACGCGCCGAGCTCCGGACCTGGTGGTGCGGATTCCTGGCTTCCCGGTGCCGGCAAGCGGCGTAGTGGAGTACACGTTTCTGGTGACGCCGGTGAAGCTCGATCATAATGAATGGATCGAGCGGGCGGAGTGGAAGGTGCAACATCCGGAGCTGATTCACCATATCAACGCGTTCATCCGGCCGAAGGGATCGAGTTACGTAGCGGAGTCGCCCGCGGGTAAGTTCTATGTGGCGAGCGGGGCGGAGCGGTCGGCGAAGCGGCCGGACGAGGCGGAGATTGACCGGCGGGAGTTACTGGTGGGTTATGAGCCGGGATACCGGCCGGAGCCGTGGGGCCCGGGACGGGCTAAGTTACTTCGGCGGGACGCGGACATCGTGTTTGAGATGCACTACACGCCGAACGGGCACGCGGTGACGGATTACTCCGAGCTGGATATTTACTTTGCACGGGAGGCTCCGCGGGAACGGGTGATTACGATTGCGCCGGCGGATCCGCATTTGCTGATTCCGGCGGGCAACGCAGATGCACGATCGGAAGCCACGGCGACATTTACGCAACCGGCGACCCTGGTTTCGCTCCAGCCGCATATGCACTTACGCGGGAAAGCGTACCGGATGACGCTGGTGTATCCCGACGGGCGCCGGCAGTTACTGCTGAGCGTGCCGCACTACGACTTCCACTGGCAGACGACTTACTTTCTGGCTCAGCCGATGAGGCTGCCAAAGGGCGCCGCGATTGAGTGCGTGGCCGAGTATGATAATTCGCCGAATAACCCGAATAATCCGGATCCGAAGAAGACGGTGCGGTGGGGCGACCAGAGTTGGGAGGAGATGAACATCGGGTTTTTGGAGGCAGCGGTTCCGGCGGAGAGCGATGCGAACGTGGCGGTATTGAGTGGGACGACGAAGCCGGCGCCCGGCGTAGGGCGGCTTCAATAATTCTGAGCGTCCTTCAGGCGAAGCTGATTGGATTCGGCGAAGGTATAGAAAGCCTTGAGGAGGTGCGTTTCGATTCCGCTCATGCGCCCGACGAGTTCGTCGCGAAGCTGGGCGAGGTCGGCTTTGGTGGCTGGAGCGTCCGGCGTGTCCATTTGTCTCTTATGTTACACCGGCTGGACGCCGGCGACTGCGGAGAGCCGGCCGGCGAGGCCAGTGGAGAAGAGGTCGCCGATGCGGTCGATGGTGAAGTCGGCGGCAGGGTACTGGGCGATGGCTTTGGCGTCGAGGGCATAGTGGCCCTGGCGGACGAAGACGGTGGTGAGGCGATCCTTCCAGGACTGCTTCATGGCGGTGAGGATGCGGAGTTTGTCGTCGACCATGACGTAGTGATCGGCAGGGTATTCCTGGACAATCTGGTCGAGTTCGAGTTCCTTGTGGATGTAGATGAGGACGCGGCCCTCGAAGGCCTCGTAGAGGCCGGAGCGGTATATCTTGTGAGGCTGGAAGACTACGTCGCCGTCGGTAAGGATGACGGTGGTTCCGAGTTTGGCCGCCTGTTCCACGGCGTCAAGCGAGTTTGGAAACAGCCGGTTGGCGAACGGGTAGCGGATGAGATAGTAAGATACGGCGAGTAAGTGGGGGTCGTGAGGGTAGGCGAGGCGGTAGCGTTGCAGTGCGCCGAGATAGTCGGCGTAGCCGAGCTCGGCGCGTATGGCCTCGAAGTACTCCCAATAGTGTTGGGCCTGGCCGGCGCCGACGCTGGCGGCGAGGTGGCGGCGGAGATCCGCGGTGACGCGGTCGTGATCGAGCAGCGTGTTATCGACGTCGAATAAGAAGACAGTGGATGCACCGGGCATTGAGAGTCTCCGGGATCAGTTTAGCGGGCTTTTTTGAGGGCGCGCGGGATCGAATCCGGACGCCAGAAGCGGAAGCCACCGATGAAAGCGTGGGAGTTATCGCCGGGGCGGTAGTTAGGAGGCAGTTTCTTCAGATAGCGCACGTTGCCTCCGCCGATGACGACATATTCGGCCTGCGTGGCGGCCATGAGTGCTTTCGAGATGGCGGCGACGTGTGTGCGCCATTTCTTTTTTCCGAGACGTTCGAGGCCGCGCTCGCCGATGTAGTCTTCGTAAGTGCGGCCGTTCTTGTAGGGTAAGTGAGCGAGTTCCATGGGCTCGACGACGCCGTCGACGATGAGGGCGGTGCCGAGTCCCGTGCCGAGGCCGAGGAAGAGCATGCGCCCGCCTTCGTAGCTGCCGAGGGCCTGCATGGCAGCGTCATTCATGATGCGGACGGGTTTGCCGAAGGCTTTGGCGTAGTCGAATTTGGTCCAACCTGGAGCGAGGTTATGGGGTTCGGCGACGGGGTGGCCGTGAAGGACCGGACCGGGGTAACCCATGGAGATGGCGTCATAGGTCCAATCGGCGGCGGCTTTCTTGACTTCGGCGACCATACGGCGGGCCGTCATCGTGTGGCCGGAGTCGATTTTGATCGGCTCCTTCTGACCGGTGGCGAGGATTTTGACATGCGTGCCACCGACGTCGATGACGAGGACGTGTTTGGGAGCGGCGGGTTTGGGTGTGGGCATGGCGGGCAGGGCGGCCGGAAGGTCAGTGGGCCGCTTTCTCCTTGTGGCCGCCGAACTGGTAGCGCATGGCGGAGAGTAACTTGTCGGCGAATTCGCCTTCGGCGCGGGAGGCGAAGCGCTGGTAGAGGGCCGCGCTGAGCACGGGGGCGGGCACGCTTTCATCGATGGCGGCTGTGATGGTCCAGCGGCCTTCGCCGGAGTCGGAGACGTGGCCGGAGAAGCTGGAAAGCTCGGGCTCCTCGATCAGCGCGATGGCGGTCAAGTCGAGCAGCCAGGAGGCGATGACGGAACCGCGTCGCCAGACTTCGGCGATGTCGGGCATGTTGAGTTCGTACTCGTAGTGCTCGGGATTGCGGAGTGGGGTGGTTTCGGCGTCCACGTCGCGGGTGTGGAGGCCGGCGTTGGCGTGTTTGAGGATGTTGAGTCCTTCGGCGTAGGCGGCCATGACGCCGTATTCGATGCCGTTGTGGACCATTTTGACGAAGTGGCCGGCGCCGTTGGGGCCGCAGTGGAGGTAGCCGAGTTCGGCGGTGCCGGCAGCGTTTTCGCGGCCGGGAGTGCGGGGGATGTCGCCGCGGCCTGGAGCAAGGGTGGCAAAGATGGGGTCGAGATGCTGGACGACCACTTTTTCACCGCCGATCATGAGGCAGTAGCCGCGTTCGAGTCCCCAGACGCCGCCGCTGGTGCCCGTGTCGACGTAGTGGATGCCGAGGGTGCTGAGTTCCTTCGCGCGCCGGAGATCATCGACGTAGTACGAGTTGCCGCCGTCGATGACGATGTCGCCCTTTTCGAGCAGAGAAGACAATTCGTGAAGTGTGCCGTCGACGACCGCGGCGGGGATCATGAGCCAGACGGCGCGCGGGGCCGAGAGGCGGCCGACGAAGTCCTCTAGCGAAGTGGCGCCGGTTGCGCCTTCGCCTTCCAGTTGCTTCACCGCGGCGGGGTTGGGGTCGAACACGACGCACTGATGGCCGCCGCGAGTGAGGCGCCGAGCCATGTTCGCGCCCATGCGGCCGAGGCCGATCATTCCGATCTGCATTCTTAACTTTCTCCTCCTTTGGCGCGGGCGAGTTACGGCCCGCTTTACCAGCATCGCTCAAAGGCATGTGGATGTGGACGGGCCGTGGGAGGTTACAAGCTGGCTGCGGGTCTAGGCCTGGGGTCTCGCCTCAGTGACGGAGACATGTTCTATCCGGAAGTGGAGGTGGCGAGGATCGCCGGGCATGGGAACGCGTGGGGCGTTGGTGGAGAATTCGATTGCTGTCTCGCCGGGCGCCAGAGTGAGCGAAAGCGATATCGGGGCCGGGGATGCGCCGATGGGAAACTGCCGGGAGAAAGTACTCGTGTGCAGCGTCAGGAGCGATGTTCTGGGAACGCCGCTGAGGGCCTGGAACGAGACGAGGACGCCGACGTTGTGCGAGCGGAGATTATAGAGAACCATCGTTCCGCGCGGGGAGCACCAACGCCACTCGGAGTTCGGATCCGGGCCCGGGCCATGTTCCTCGACGGAGAAGCCGGAGCGGTACCAGACAGGAACGAGGAGTTTTGTTTGTTCGGCCGCGCGGGTCCACTGGTCCGGGGCGTGGGTGAGGTTGAAGAAGAAGAGGCGGTGGTCCGAACTTTCGAGCGGAGCGGATTGGAGAGCGGCGCGAAGTTGGGTTTCGAGCGCGGCGCCGTTGTCGGCGTAGCCGAAGCGGTCGACGTAGAGGCCGCGGTAACCCGCGGCGATGGCCTGGGGGAGTAGTTCGGGCAGCGGGAGAGAACTGAGGGTGGCGAGCCAGGCGTCGCCGGCCCGGGAACGCATCGTGGGAAAGCTCCAGCGAAGCGTAGAGGAGAACAGGTACGCGCGCAAAGGATCATAAGCGCCGATTTTGCGCAAAGGCACTTCCGGGAAGGCGACGAAGGGAAGCTGGAGGACCATCGCGCCGGGAGGGACTTGGCGCTCGATGGCGGAGAGGAATTGGCGCATGTTTTGGGAATCGGCGGCGGAGCGGACGGGGAGTTCGGCAATGCCGGCCGGCGCCTGGTCGTAGACGGCGGCGACCAGGAGCAGGACGGAGGCGGCGCGGAGCCAGAGGCGGTGGTTGGGATGGGCGCGGCGGAAGACTGCGTCGAGGCAGAAGGCGACAGCGATGAGCGAGAAGAACGCTAGGAAGATGGCCACGCGGTTCTGGGCACGGATCTCCGGCGTAATGAAGAGAGAAAAGAGTGTGCCGAAGCCGGAGGTGGTGGCAAAGAGGATACCGGCGGCGGACAGAATGCCGAGTTGATGAAGCAGGAGGGGGCGGCGGCGAAACTCGGCGGCGGCGCAGACGAGCAGGATGAGGCAGCCCGTGGAGCCAACGGCACCGAGCGAAACGCTCGCGCTTTCGTTGGCGTGCAGCCAGGGCTGCGGCGCGTGATAGACGGAGGTGATGTGGCGGAGCGTCAGCAGGCGGTGCTGCGGATTGGGCAGAAACAGATCCGCGATTTTGAGTCCGTATTGCTCGGTTTCGACGGCGGTGCGTTTGCCCACTTCGGGATTGGGTCCATTTACGATGATGGAGGCGATCATCGGAGAGAGGCAGGCGAGAACCGTGGCGAAAGTGACCGCGATCGAGATGCCGGCGATAGCGGCGTAGCGCTTTCCGGGCGGAGTAAACAAAGCGTAGACGGCGGCGAGGCACAGGAACATCAGGGAAAAGAAGCAGTAGTAGAAGCCCGCGGCGCCGGTGAGGATCGAGACGGGGATCGCCCAACGGAGCATGCGGAACGGGTGGCTGTCCGCGCCATTCATGATGCGGATCAACAGGTAGACGAGGGGAGGAACTGTCCAGTAGACAGATAGAAATAGATGGCCTTCGCCGCGGAGAAAGTGAACTGTAAGGAGCGAGTAGAGAAGCGCGGCAATTCCCGAGGACAGGCGTGAAAAGCCGAGGCGCTGCAGCACGAAATAGGAGGACGCGGAAATGAGAACAAAGCCAAGCAGGTAGAAGAGATTCTCGGCCAGGAAAACGTCGTGGACGAAGAGTTGGATGACGATGAGGATGGTCTGGTGAAGGATGTCGGGCTGGTCGAAGTCGCCGTAGTCGAGGCCGAAGGGTGCGCCGGCGCGGGGGTTGTGCAGCAGGTGCTGTTCGCCGAGAGCCTTAGTAATGTAAGCGAAGATGACGTGGTCGCCGTCGACGGGCTGGATGGGATTCCGAAGACTGGCGTCCCAGAGGCCATAGGCCCAGTAGACGGCGAGCAGCGTCGTGCAACTGAGGACAATATACTCGAGTACGGCGAAGAAATAGCGGCGGCCCCGGATTGGGGTGCGCCGGGCTACGGAAGACTCAGTCTCTTGTGAGTGTTGTGTGGCTTCCGAAGGCATGCGGACTCGGGCTCGGCGCACGGGTGCTTCGATCCGGGCTGCCCGCTATTCTAGCAACGGCCAGTGCGGATCGCGGCGCTGGTATTGCAAAATGGGGAAGATTCTGAAATCTCAGGACAGACGCTGGCGTCATTAAATCTAATGCCGAATTTGTTTCGCACCGAGTGGCGTATCGCCGCCTTTATGTTGCTTTTAGGGGCTCCGCATGCGTGCGCGCAAGGCAGGATTGACCCGAGTCTGCCGACCGAACCGGTGGCGTTCACCCGAACGCTTATGTTGTTTCCCGGCGTCGACACGGTGAAAGACCCCGATGCGGTGCTTCCGCCGCTGACGACGAAGCAGAAGTACTGGATTTTCTGGCGGCGCACATTCGATCAGTCATTGCCGGTGGAGGCGCTGATGTTCTCGGGTGGCTCGCAGGCGGTGAATTATTCTCCGAAGTACGGGACCGGGTGGGGGCCGTTTGCCGAGAGGTTCGGCTCATATGCGGGAAGTATCGCCAGCTCGAGTTTATTCACGGACGCACTGCTGCCCTCGATGTTTCACCAGGACCCCCGGTATTTTCGCAAGGGACGCGGCTCGGTGATGAGCCGGCTGTGGTACGCGGTGAAGTCGGAAGCGTGGACGAGAAACGACAACGGGACGATGGGGGTGAACGTCTCGGGCATACTTGGGTTTGGCATGTCGACAGCGTTGACGGATGCGTGGTATCCGCGGAACAGTGTGACGTTGAGCTCGACGATGGAGCGGTATGCGATCAAGATGGGCGTAAGCGTGATGCTGAACGTGGTGCGGGAGTTTGGGGGCTCCGAGGAGCCGACGCCGGGACGCTAGGATAAGAGGGATGTGGAAGCGTCTGAAGTTGACGCTCGAAATGATCAAGTTCGAGCACTCGGTGTTTGCCCTGCCGTTTGCGCTCACCGGGGCGATGCTGGCGTTGCGCGGCGCGGGGATGGCGAGCGGGGAAATCTGGCGGCGAATCGCGTGGATTGTAGTGGCGATGGTGGGGGCGCGGTCCGCGGCGATGACCTTTAACCGGATTCTCGATGCGGATGTGGATGCCAAGAACCCTCGGACGAAGGCAAGGCATATCCCAGCCGGAATCCTGACGGCCGGATTTGCGTGGGTGTTTACGGGAGTTTCGACGCTTGTGTTCCTGTGGGCCGCGCGGGAGTTAGGGCCGCTCTGTCTGAAGCTGGCTCCCGTAGCTCTGGCGGTGGTGTTTTTCTATTCATTCACGAAGCGATTCACAAGCCTGTCGCATCTGGTGCTGGGATTTTCGCTGGGGATTGCGCCGGCGGCGGCATGGATTGCGATGCGCGGGCAGTTGGACGCGAGGATTTTGTGGCTGACCGTGGCGGTGACGCTGTGGACGGCGGGATTCGACGTGATTTACTCGTGCCAGGACTACGAGTTCGACAAGACGACGGGGTTGTTCAGCGTACCGGCGAAATTGGGTATTCCCGGGGCGCTTTGGGTGGCGAGGCTGTTGCATCTTGGAATGTTGGCGTGCCTGGCGGCCTTGTTGGCGGCATTCGGGTTGGGATGGCTGGCCATGGCGGGCGTAGCGGTGGTGGCCGCGCTTCTGAGTTGGGAGCATAGCCTCGTGAAAGCGAACGACTTATCGAGAGTGAACGCAGCCTTCTTCACGGTGAATGGGTACGTGAGCGTGTTATTCTTTCTCTTTTGGGCCGCCGACGGATACGTGTCTCGACTCTAGCGGGGAGAGACAGAATCGAATGCGCGGGGGCCGGAGCGGGACATCTCGATGGCGCTGTTGATTGAAGATTCGCGGTTGAAGCCGCTGGTGGACAAGGTGGAGGCGGGTGAGCGGCTAAGCGGCGCCGACGGGCTGCTGCTGTATCGCACGTACGACTTGCTCACCGTGGGATACATGGCGAACCTTGTGCGTGAGCGTATGCACGGCAAGCGCGCGTACTTCAACGTGAACCGGCACATCAACCCGACCGATGTGTGCGTGGCATCGTGCAAGCTGTGCGCCTTCGGCAAGCGGGTGCGGGACCCGAAGGCATATACGTGGTCGCTCGAGGAAGTTTGGCAGCGCGCGGGCGAAGGACTGACCGAGGCCGCGACGGAGTTTCACATCGTCGGTGGGTTACATCCCGAGTTGACGCTGGACTGGTACTGCGAGATGCTGCGCGGGCTGAAGGAGCGGTACCCGCAGGTGCATCTGAAGGCGTTCACGATGGTGGAAGTGGCGTACCTGGCCAAGCGCGCCAGGTTGAGCGTGCGCGAGACGCTGGAGCGGCTGAAGGAAGCCGGCGTGGACTCGATGCCGGGCGGTGGCGCGGAAATTTTCAGCGAGCGCGTGAGGCGGATCATCTGCGATCACAAGATCGACGGCGACGAGTGGATCGAGACCGCCCGGGCTGCGCATAAACTGGGGCTGCGGTCAAACTGCACGATGCTCTACGGGCACATCGAAACCGCGGAAGACCGGGTGGACCATCTACTCAAACTGCGCTCGCTGCAGGATGACACCGGCGGATTCCAGACGTTCATTCCGCTGGCGTTTCATCCGGCGAACACGGCGATGGAACACATTGGGACGACCACCGGAATGGAGGACATCCGCAATATCGCCGTGGCCCGCCTTCTGCTCGACAACATCGAGCACATCAAGGCGTACTGGGTGATGATGACGCCGCCGGTGGCGCAGATTGCGCTGGGATTCGGAGCCGACGACATCGACGGCACGGTGGTGGAGGAAAAGATCTATCACGACGCGGGCTCGACGGTGACGCAGGGCCTGCGGCGGGGCGAACTGCTGCGCCTGATCCGCGAAGCAGGACGGGAGCCTTTCGAGCGCGACACGCTGTACCGGCCGGTGGAGCGGACCGAAACGGCGTTCACCGTGCTTGTCTAAGCGCTGAACATTCTGGTAAGGCGACGGGGTTGTGGGAGGCGGAGCAAGAAAAATCCCCTGCGGCAACATACCGCAGGGGCATGAAACATTCGAAGACCGACCCGCCGTTGGCAAGGATTTTACGTGGTTGCCTTCAGCCGGCGCCACTCCATGGCGCCTGAACTCATCCACGGACAATTCCAGTCTAGCAGCCAGGAGAGCCTGAGGCAATGAAAAACTGAAGCCGTGGTGGAGAAGCCGCCGCTAACGTGTTGGCATGTCGTCGCTTAGCTTCTCAAATCGCTTACGCTGTTCGGGGTTTAGCATGTCGAGGATTCGATGTTTTCCGGTAGCGCGGAACGATTCCACCTCAGCCTCCAGATCCTCGCGGTACTTCACCATGTCATCCAGGATGTCTTTCAGCTTCTCGGCTTGGTCCGGTGTCAGGTCGAGATCCTTTTTGAGCATCTCGTAGCTCAACTGCGGATCGGCCCGCCACAGCGAGGTGCCATGATGCAGGCGTTGGTGAAGACCGAAACGCATCGTCAGAGCCCCCGTAAGCGCGCCAGCCAGGAAGACCATCATCAGAAGAAACAACACACGCGGGTCGTGCCAGGCGCTGCGCGAATCGGGAAGCATGAGAGATCGCCGACCCTAGTCGCGGAAGCTGACCAGGTTTACAAGGACGGTGTTGCGGTCATCGTCGGGCCGCTGCAACGTCAGGTTCGAGGAGGGCTGAGCCTGATCGTCGGTCTGCAGCAGCATGGCGCCGGGCGGCGGCGTGACGGTGCCTGGTTCCGTCGTCACGATATAGCTAGCCAGTAACAGCACCATCGCGGCGGAGGCTACGGCGATCGGACGCCCGAAGGCGGTGTCGAGCAGCATGGCGAACACCGAGGGCTTGGCCTCGGCGTCGACCCGTTCGCGGACGCGGGCGTAGAAGCCGGCGGCGGCCTCAACTTCCGGCATACGAAGAGATTGAAGCATCCTGGATTGCCGGCTTAGTTCAACGATTTGGTTCTTACACTCGGGGCAGTTGTCGAGATGGCTCTGGAACTCGCCGGACGCGCCGGACGGATTGTCCAGGTAAGCCTCAAGGTTTGCCCGAATTGGCTCATGCATGGCGTTCATTCCCTCAAAGTAGCGATCAAACTTGCCGTGTGGATCTTAATTTGTCCACTCCGTAACTGCTAGCCTTCCAGCCACAGGGGAGTTTTTGCTCCTCACGCCTGGCGGACGCCCCCCTTCCGCTATCTTCCGCCTGGCGAATTCTCATGCGCCCGTCCCCGAGGTGGTTCGGGTCAGACGCTGCGCGGCCTTAAGGAGCTTCTGCCGCGCCCGAAACAACTTCACCTTGATTGTATTCTCATTCATGCCGGAAAGACGAGAGAGTTCTTCCACCGAGTACCCTTCGACTTCCTTCAGCAAAATCATCGTGCGATCTTCTTCCGACAGCTTCGCCAGTAGCCGGACCACCAGGTCCCGCTCGGCCAGCACGGTGTCCATGGGGCGCTCCCGGTCGACCACCGTTTCACTGTTTTCCATCTTGCGGGTATCTTCCTCGGAGAAGTCGCTCTCATAGACGAGTTTCCGGACCCGCTTCTTCCGCAGATAGTCGTAGCACTCGTTGACGGTGATCTTATAAATCCACGTAAGCAACGAACTGCGAAAGTCAAAATTCTTGATCGAGAAGTATATCTTAGCGAAGACCTGCTGCGCTATGTCCTCGGCATCGTTGTGATTGCGGAGGATGCTGAAGATGATTGAGAAGACTTTGGATTGGTAGCGCTCGACGATCTCGCGAAAAGCGAGTTCATCTCGTGCCTGGACGCGGCGAACCAAGGCCGCTTCGTCGGTTGTCCGATGATCCACTTTCGCTTTGGGCCGCGGCGCGGTTGTAGCCGCCACGGGGTACGGAAGCACGCTGCTCACGCCGCTCATACATGGCGGTGGACGCGGCTCATAGCGGGTCGGTTTCAATCCGTTGCGCCACACGGCCGGGTACAGCCGAGCGGCACGCAGAATCCGCCCTGCCTCCAACCGGAGTGTAGCAAAAGAGGCGGCGCCGCCGCCTCGGACGGCACTTGGAACCTCGTTCCCTTCCCCGCCCGGCTGGAACCCCGAATTTCTTCGCCTCAGATCAATCCTCAAGGGCTTCTTTTCCCGACCGGACGTAGTACCATGAACACAGTCCCCAATTCCAGTGAGGTAAACGATTCTGGTCAATGTGGAATAAACGAAAAGAGGAAGAATATCCGCCGAGGACGCAAGCTCCTCCGGCGCCCCCCGCACCCGTAAAGGAGAGCCCCGCGATGTCGAGTCCCGCGTATCGAGCTGAACCGAGCGAACCCAAAGGTTCGGCTGTAATTGGCAAGTCCGTCAGCATTAAAGGAGAGATTCACAGCCGCGAGGATCTCACCATTGACGGTGAGGTGGAAGGTACCGTAGAGGTTCAGGACAGCCGTCTTACGGTCGGACAGAACGGCAAGGTGCAGGCCTCCGTGAAGGCCCGCGAGATCATCGTGCTGGGCACGATCCTTGGCAATGTCGACGTGACGGATAAGATTGACATCCGCAAGGACGCCAAGCTCGTTGGAGATATCCGCACGGCGCGCATCGTGATTGAGGACGGCGCCTACTTCAAGGGAAGCACGGACATCGTCCGGCCGGATGCCAAGCCGCAGCCGAAAGCGCAGGCCGCTCCGGCAGCCCAAGCCCAACCGGCCGCCGCGGCAGCAGCCGACTCCAAGCGATAGTTTGAAAGGCTGGATCGGGGCTCGCTTTCGGGACCCGGTCCGGCCCGACTTCAGCCCGTGCCAGCGCAGACTCGCAATAGTAGCGGCCTCGAACAGTTCATCCAATCCCTCGGCGGCAGGACCGAGTTGTTTTTGCTCGACCTCGCCGGAGCCAACCAGAGCAACATCGACTTTTTGACTTCGCTCGGCAACCGGGTCTACTCGGATGACATCGTCCGGACGATCGAGACCGCCTTCGGCCACGGCGACTTCTTTGCCAACCAAAACGATCCGGTGCTGACGCGCCAGTTCTTCGACCAGGGTTTGAACTTTCCGGAGCAGCAGTTCGACGGCGCGCTGCTCTGGGATACGCTGCAATTTCTCGCCCCGCCGTTGCTGCAGCTTACCGTGGACCGGATTTTTCACATCCTGCGGCCCGGCGCCTACCTGCTCGCCTTCTTCAACGCCGACGAGAAGGTAAAGTCCGCGCCTCTGTGCTCCTACCGCATCATGGACAAAAAGACCCTGACGCTAGGCCAGCGCGGGCAGACCCGCCCGGTGCAGTTCCTGAACAACCGGGGCATCGAGAAGCTCTTTCAAAACTTTCAGTCCGTGAAGTTCTTTCTCACGCGCGATCACCTGCGCGAAGTGATCGTCCGGCGCTAGTTGGATTCGTGCCTCGATTTTCGCCTTGTATTCGCCTTTTAGGCGTGCTATTCTGCCCTTGCCGCATCCGCGGCGGAGGAACGGAACAATGACATTCAGCGAACAACTGCTTCCGGAGTTTGACGGAGAGATGGAGAGTACCCGGAAGTTACTGGCCTTGGTGCCGGATGGAAATCTGGATTACAAACCCCACGAAAGATCAATGCCGCTGGGCCGTCTGGCGGGCCACGTGGCGGAGTTGCCGGGTTGGGCGGCGAGCACGCTCGACATGGAGGAACTTTCGATTCCCGCCGATTACAAGCCCTGGATTCCGGCCTCGCGCGCCGAGATTCTGGAGCACTTCGACAAAGCCGTGGCCGGCGCCCGCCCGAAGATCGCCAAGGCCACCGACGAGGACTGGGCCAAGATCTGGACGTTCAAGTGGGGCGGGCAGACGATCATGTCGATGCCTCGCACGGCGGTGATCCGGAGCGTGGTGATGAATCACATGATCCACCATCGCGCGCAGTTGGGCGTCTACCTGCGCTTGAACAACATCGAGATTCCTGGGATGTACGGTCCTTCCGCGGACGAGATGAAGTTCTGGCAGCCTGCGACAGCCTGACCAGCTACTTTTGCGCGATTGTGGGCGCGTTGGTGGGCAGCGCGTCCACATACTCGACCCAGCCATCCATCATTTCGGTCTCACTGGCCTCGCCCCAGCGGATGGTGCGCTTGGGATCTGGGTTTCGGGGATTATTCACCGAGTTATCGAAGTGCGCATCGATCTTCAGGCGAGCGCCGGCGGGAATGAAGATCGGCGGAGCGGCGCGGTAGGTGATCTGCCAGTTGAAGTCATAAGCCGGCACATCCAGCAACGTTTCCGAGCGGCCGTCCGGGTAAGTCATCGTGAAACGCATCGCCTTGCCGCGCAGGTGCATGTGCGGGGTGAGGCTGGTGATGTACATGTCCTTGTGGAAGGTGTGACACTCGGTGACTTCCTGGTCGGGGTCGCCGGCCGGGAGGAGGAACATGTGGTTGGATAGGTCGATGCGGCGGGCGACCTGTTTCGGGGGCTGCCTGGCGAAGATCAGGCCGACGCCGGTCGCGTCGGTTTCCGGCTTTCCGGTGGTGCGGGAGTAGTGAATCTGGAATTTCAGAGATGAACCGGCGTGGATGAGGCGCGCTGTGCCTTCCGGATACACGTCAGGCTCTCGGCCCGGCAGGTACGAACTGATCAGACTGCCGAGATCGCCGGCTTTGCTACCGGGGAATCGTCCGTTGTCGTCAATGGCGCAGCCGTCGTCGATGACCGGCGCGTCGGGGCGAACGAAGGTCAGCGAGTCGCGGTGGATCTGAATCCACTGCGTGAAGGCACGGGCGGGATCGGGCGGCTTGGTGGCCACGTTCTTGGCGGATTCCGGCGGTTCTTCGACGAAGACGTGCGCGTGGTGCACGATGCGGCGGTTGCCGGGACGGAGTTCCGCGGCAGCGACCCACCGGTCTTCCGTGAAGCCGCTCGGAACGCTGATGTAGGCGTACTCGTCCGGGCCCGTGGCGTCCAGTTTGTGTGGCGGGATGGCGATGACCACGTCGGGCGTGCCGATTTTCCAGCCGTCGTGGAACGTGGGCGCGGGCGGCATCAGTTTCTCGTCGCCTTCGAGTTTTGCACCGGCGGTCCAGGCGCGGATGGTGGCGATTTCGGCATCGCTTAGCCGGGCGTCGTTGGACCAGTGGCCGTAGCGCGGGTCGGCCAGCCATGGGGGCATTTTGCGGGTGAGGACCGCTTCGCGGATCGCAGCCGCCCAGGGTTTGACTTCGGAGTAAGTCATCAGCGACATCGGCGCGATGTCGTTGGGATGATGGCAAACGACGCAGTGCTGGTAGAGGATAGGCGCGACGTCCCGGGTGAAGACGAGTTCGGCGGCCCCAGCGTGGGCGAGCACGCCGAAACCTATCGCGACTATCGCTGCGCCGAGGCGTTTCATCGGCAGTTGGGGATAGTCTATCACCTGCTACAGACGAAACGGCCGGCCTGTCCCGATGTCGGCGAGGCCGGCCGTTTCGTGCGTTACCAGAGGTTCCCTACTGAATTACTACGTTCACGGGATTCGACTCCGCCTGGCCGATAGTCAGCACGAGCGGAAGGGTCCCGCTTGCCCCGGCTGGTACCGTGAACGCGGTCTGGTAGAGGCCGGCGTAGCCGGGCGTGGCGACCGAGGACAGCACCGGGATACTGGCGCCGCCGAGGGTCGCGGTGGTGGCGGCGGTGGTGAAGTAAGTGGGGGTGGGAGGCGCCCCCGTGCCGAGAACAGCGAGTACGAACACGGTTGGCGGGTCCAGGTATCCCGTAATGCGCGGCGGCGTGGTCTGGCCCATGCCGGTTTCAAACGCGATGAGGATATCGCCGGGGTGGGCGGGGTTGGAGGCGCCGATCACCGAGTAATCCGCAGCGCGAACGACCGCGTAGACCGACGGCGCGTAGTTGTCGACTGTGGCCGAGAAGCCGCCGCTCATTCCATTCGGCGACATTACTGTGACCTGTTGCGGTCCGGCGGTGACTTCAAACGGCACCTGCGCGTTGATCTGACCGGGGGCGACGTAGAACAGCGGCGCCTTCACCTCTCCGAACATCACGCTTACTCCGTTGAGCGATTGCGGCAGGGAATTGTAGCCTGAGAAGCCGCTCAAGTCTGACGTGTAGTTCGAAAGGTTCGAGCCGTAGATGGTGACAATTTCGCCGGGCGCGACGGTGGTGAGCGCGGCGGCGCCGTTGCTGACCACGCTAGCGACCTCGGGCATGGTCGTGTTCGCCGCAGCAACCTGGGCGCGCGCCGCGCCGCCGGGATTCACGGAAGTGTGGATGTTCACGTAGTAATTGGCGGGAGTTTGGACCAGACCGTTCAAGGCTTCGACACCGGCGGTGCTGCTTACGGTGACGGCGGAGAACAGGTTGCCGGAGCCGCTGGGGAGAGTCTGCGAGCCACCGGGAAGTTCCGCCGGGATGACGACCGGACCGGAGGAGCCGGCAGCGCCGCTATGGACATGCATACCGACGAACTTCGTGCTGGACGGGAATTCGGGATCGACATCGAAGACCACCGTGCCGGCCGCCACGCTTCCGTCGTAGTTACGGAGGGTGTAGAAACTAATCTGGCCCGGCGCGCTTGCCGTAAGATTCGTCACAGCGGGCACTTCGTTCGAGGGCATCAGCATCAACGGGAAGGTTTCCGAGTCGGTCATGCGGAGTTGGCCGCGCACTTCGCCGCCTGGATACGCCTCCGTGTGGATGTTCACGTAGTAAAAGCCGGGATTGTCGATCAGGTCCGCCGCGGCAGCAAGGCCGGCCGCGTTGGTGGTGTCGAGATCGACCGGATAGTGGAGATTGCCTGAGCCGGTGCCGGCGTTTATCGGTCCGGACAGGCCGGAGTTGATCACGACAGGGCCGTTGAAACCCGGCACGCCTCTGTGAATGTGCATGCCGACGAAGTTTGTACCGGCGGCGAAGCTGGCGTAGTTGGCGTCGAAGATGACTTGCGCGGAAGCAGCATTGCCGGAGGAGTCCTTGGCGAGGATCACCTGCTTCTGGATGTACGAGCAGCAGACCGACGAGCAGTAGCTGCGGCCGCCGGGGAGCACC
>JAJYKC010000455.1 GCA_021788955.1 Acidobacteriota bacterium | reverse complement strand
AAGCCATCCGCGCCGCGCGCCGGAATTATGCCCGCGAGAAACTCGCCGGTTACGCCAATTACCTCAATGCCCATCCGTCGCCCTGGGCCGCGAGAGCGGGCCGGCTCCTTCCTTCGGGCGTGTCCAGCCTGGCCGCGCGGGTCCTGCTGCGTCAACACTGGTTCGTTCGCCACGTTGTTTTGGACGGCTGGTTCCTCCATCCGGCCGGAAGCCAGCGCTCCTAACCCCATCGGCGCGCCCGCGCCGCACTGTGAACTCTCTGCGTGGCCATTGCGATTGCCGCGTCCCGGGTGGAGGACTGGGTGCGGATCGCAGTTTCGAGCACTGACGCGGTATTCCTCCGGATCTTTTCCTCGATCACCCCAAAGGCTGAACTTTCAGCACCGCCATGATATTCAATCGCCGCGCAAATCACTCCTCCCGCGTTGACCACGAAGTCAGGCAACACCAGCACACCGCGATGTGCCAGCATTGCCTCCGCTTCGAGCGTGCAAGGAATGTTGGCGCCCTCGGCCACGATGCGCGTGTCGAGCATGGCGGCGTTATCGCGGTTCACCACGTCCGGCCGCGCGGCCGGAATCCAGACGTCGCACGGCACGCCAAGGATGGCTTCCGGGCCGTCTTTCCGGCCACCGGCAAATTCAATTACGGATTTGCCCGCCTCTTTGAGCGCGATCAATCCCTCGATGTCAAGGCCGCCCGCCGAGGACACGGTTCCCCGGGTGTCGCTGCAGGCGACAACGCGGCATCCCTTGCGGGCGAGAAATCTTGCGGCAGGTTTGCCCACAGCGCCGAAGCCTTGGATCGCGACGCGCGCGCCCTGCAAGGTGAGGCTTATCGTCTTCGCCGCGACTTCGATGGCCACCGAGAGGCCAAACCCCGTCGCGCCGATCTCGTCGAGAGGGATTCCGCCCAACGCGCGTGGCAGCCCCACGGCACGCCCGATCTCGTCCTGAATCCACCCCATGGCGATCTCATCGGTGCCCATGTCCGGCCCCGGGATGTAGTCTTCGAGGTTGGAGATCGCCTGCGCGAACGCGCGAATCCACTCCTGCTTCCGCCCGGCATCCATCTTCGGATCGCCGGCGATTACCGCCTTTCCGCCTCCGTGGGGAAGTCCGGCGGCCGCGTTCTTCAGTGTCATCGCGCGCGCCAGACGGCACGCCTCCTCCGCGGTCACATCCGGCGCGAAACGAACCCCGCCGATCGAAGCCCCGCACGCGGTGTTGTCCACGGCTACTACGGACCGCAACCCAAGCTTTGGCAGATAAATGTGCAGGACCTTGCCTGGACCCAGTTCGTCCCCGAAACGAAAGATCTCGTCCATTCTCGCCTCCCGGCGGCCCGGGTTACTTCCGTTGATCAGCCGCGCTTCCGGATGACGTCTACCGAGCAATCCGCGTTCATGGCGACCGCTTCCGAGGTGCTGCCCAGAAGGAAACGGTCGAAACCCCGGTGGCCGTGTGAGCCGACGGCGATGAGATCGGGACCCCACTCTTCGGCTTCCCTGAGGATGGCCACCTGCGGCGTCTCCAGCAAAACGGAAACCGATTCCGACGCGTTACATCCCGCCTCTTGCAGCACGGCCGCTGCCGTATCGATCGCGCTCTGCGCCCGCTGCATCGCTTCCGCCCGGTTGGCCTCGAGGTACGCCGTGTCGAGAAACGGCGGCTCCAGAAATGCGCGAGCCGCCGGGAGCATGAGTTCTACCGCGCTTAGGATGCGAAACTCGGTGTGCGTGGGCCACGGCCTTCCGGCCAGCGACCTTGCCGCTTCGCGGGAGAATTCCGAACCGTCGGTCCCCAACAGCACGCGCATCCCCTCGCGACCCTCCCGGCGCTTCCGCGGCCGAACTACCTCAACCGAACACCCGGCGTAACGCAGGACGGCCGCCGCGACATTTTCCACCAAGAGCCTGCGCAATGCGGACGTCCCATGCGGCCCAACAAGGATGAAGTCCGCGCCGGCAGCCTTCGCTTGATCGAGAATCACGGTCTTTGGGTCGCCCGCGGGCGTCATGCCGGCCGCCCGGAGCCCTTTCGCTTCGAACTGCGCAACACCGTCACGAACCACTTCCTCGGCGCGCCGCGCCGACTCCTGCGCCGCTGCCAACGTAGTCCACAAATGCGTCGGCTGAATCACGCTGATCACCTGAAAAAGCGAATCCGCCGGCCACGGCCGCGCCACAGCCTCCTCAATCACGGCGCGGCTCGCCGCGGATGTGTCAACCGCCAATAGGATCTTCATCATCGACGCACCCCTTACGCGCGCACGCGCTTGTCCTCTGTGAATAAGCCGAGCAACTCAGAGGCCACACATTCCGGTTTACAACTTATTGCAGCGGGTTGTGCTCGTGCCCATTCGGTGCGCGGTTGTTACGAAGCCACGAAAGCGAGTGGGCACGGCTTCGTCCAGATACCGTCCCGTGAGCGCACCAGCCGGGTTGATGCCCTCAGCGAACGCCGGATTGGGCCGTCCGTTCTCCTCCCGAATAGCAGACCACGTGAGGGAACCGTCGGCGATTCGGACGAAGGACAACCACGAACGGGAAAGGGCGCTGCTCCCGGTCACCGGCTCAGCCGGTATTAACTCACGGTCGGCCCGGATGTACCCATGCTGAGCGGATAAACCTCAGGCGGATTGACACGGATCGCCAACGTGTCGGCCGCCCCCGGCGCATCGACGGCTACAGCCAGAACTAACAGCCCATACAACACACCCCACGATAAGCGAAGATGCGCGTATTCAGATACATGTGTTCAGCGCAAGGACACTTCTCCTGTAGATGCGAGCAGGGCAACCCAATGGCCAAAGCGTGGCGCGCTTGCGACAGCGCGCTTGCGACACACGGCTTCGCACGCTCGCGGTGATACACTTCGGCCAGTGGCAACAAGCTATCCGTTCCCCTTCGCCCCGGATTTCCGCGGCGCCGCGCCGCGCATCGGCTCGCTGCTCGTCAAACCCGTCTCGGCGGTGTGCAACCTCGACTGCGCGTACTGCTTTTACCTCGACCGCGATACCGACCCCTACCAGTCGGTCGCAGTTCACAGGATGAGCGACGAAACGCTCGATCGCCTCGTGGACGGATATCTTTTCTACTCGTATCCAAATACTACGTTCGCCTTCCAGGGCGGGGAACCGACGCTCGCCGGCGTCAAGTTTTTTGAACGTCTCGTCGAACTTGAACAGCGCTACGGCCGCAACGGCCAGTCGGTCTCAAACGTGATGCAGACCAATGGTCTCGCCCTCGACGACCGCTGGTGCGCGCTGTTCAAGCAATACCAGTGGCTGGTCGGCATCTCGGTCGACGGCCCGGAAGCCGTGCACGATCTCTATCGCGTCAGCCGCCAGGGCGCCGGTTCGTGGCGGAAGGTCATTGCCGCGGTTGAACTGATGCGCAAGCACGGCGTTGAGTTCAACGTTCTCTGCGTTGTGAGCCAGGCCAACGTACATAAGGCCGCC
>JAJYKC010000454.1 GCA_021788955.1 Acidobacteriota bacterium | reverse complement strand
GGCGAGGAGTGATATTCGTGTGGAGCCTTCGATGGGGATGGCGAGTGGGGTGGGAGAAGCGAAGACGCGGTTGGCGAAGCGCACCGAAAGATGGTAAGAGCCGCGGGCGAGAGATCCGAATTGGAAAGAGCCGTTGGGCAGGGCGGTGATGGAGTATTGGTTCGCGGTCGACTGGAGGATAAGTTCGGCTTTGGCCGCGGGCGCGCCGGAAGGATCGTAGACTGCGCCGGTCCATTCGGAGACGGTTTGTTGCGCGGTGAGCGCGGATAGAGTTGTGGCGAGGATTGCGCAAAGGCGCAGGGACTGCTTCCGCGTCATCGAAGGGTGGTCTGCCTTGGCGGATACATGAGACAGAGAGCGGGCGGATTGTGGGCGGCTTTCGGGTCCGGATTCCGAAAGCCACACGAGGGAACGCGCGGCATAGAGATTAGTGTATCGTTCCCTCCTACTTGCGCTCGGGGTTTGGCTGCTAGACCTGCGAGCCGGGGAGCGGGTTTAGGACGAGGCTGAAGATGTTGGAAACGTTGGGAGGGTCGAGCTTGAAGCGCGGGTCGCTCGAGAGTTTCTTCCAGTCCGGGTCGGCGGCGAACTTCGCCCAGGAGGTTTCGAGCGAGGCGAGGTCCGGGAAGCTGAGCATGTAAGTGAGGCTGGGGAGCCGGGGTCCGACGAGCGCGTCGGCGTAGAAGACGCCGGTGGCGCCGGACTTGGTGAAGATGGCGAACTCGCCGTGGTTGAACATGTCCACTTTGTTTACGTGGTCGCCGTTGGTAGGCGAGACGTAAGTGCGGAGATGGTAGATGCGCTTCTCTTTGGCTTTCGCGGTTTCGGGGACGACGAGCTTCGGATGGCCGGTGAAGGCGCGGAGGAGGGTGCTTTCGACGGTCCTGTAGGGCGGCGTGTTGCCGTTCGCGTTCCAGAAGGGCTCGGCGGCTTTCATGAACTCGGCGTCTTTGGCGAGTTCAAGTTCGGCAGTGACGAGAGTTTCCAGACGCGAGGAGGGCATGAGGAGATAGTAGGCGGGCTGGTCCGGGCCGAAGTAGACGGAGAAGGCACCGACGGGAGAGATGCCGAGACGATTGAGAGCGGGGATGAGGGCGTTTGCAAAATAGTCGCTGGTGAGTTTCGCACCGGGGCCATTGACGAGTTGGTAGCGGCGGAGTTCGTAGAATTCGGGAGCGTCGGAGGACTGCGCGGAGGCCGAGGCGGAACCGGCGAGCGACAGGGCGGAAGCGGTGAGAGCGGTGGAGAAGAAATTTCTGCGATCCATAGTGATTTTGTGGGGTGATTCCGAGTCTATCACGCCAAGCATTCGCGATCGCGGCAATGGGAGTCTCGCGGGCTGCAGCGCCGGAAGGCGAACGGATTCGGCGGATTAACTGGACATCCGATCGGTTAATCTCGAGACGGGTCCGCCGGCGCGGGAACCGGTGCCACCGCGAACAGCGCGCCCATCTTGCTGACACCGCGAGACCTAGGCTGCGAAGGCGTTCGGTTACCGGAAGTCACTTAAGGGTAATCGCACGACTCTCGCGGTTGGACACAAGATTCACTTCCCAACGCGAGGCAAGCGTTCTAGGTTGGGAACGGTCCCTCGCATCTCCGGCGACGGCGAAAACGTTCTTTATGAAATTGTTCGGTAGGAATTTTGCCAGAACTGCCTTTCACACCTTGGCGCCAGCGGTATTTTTGGCAGCGCCGTTGGTTGGGCAGACGGTACTGACGTGGCCCGAAGTGCTGCAGCGGTTTGAGGCGGATAACCCGGCGCTGAAGGCTGCTAAGGAGGAAGTGGACGAGTCGAAGGCGAATGAGGTTACGGCGTACCTGCGGCCGAACCCGGACATGTCGGCGGCGGTCGATCAGATCAACCCGCTCTCGAATCAGCCGCCGCCTTATGGGTCGGGTGGGTATTCCTACCGCCCGCTCGAGTACGCATTCCCCTCGCTTGCCTTCAACTATCTGCACGAGCGGCAGCACAAGCGCGAATTACGGCGGGACAGCGCTCGCGAGACGACGGCCATCACCGAGTCCCAGTTCGCCGACCAGGAGCGTGGCCTGGTGTTCGCCCTGCGGACCGCGTTCGTGCAGGTGCTGCAAGCCAAGGCTGTGCTCGACAACGCGCGGGAGAATCTCAACTACTGGGATCAGGAATTGAAGGTGAACCGCGACAGATACAAAGCCGGCGACATGGCGATGGTCGATCTGAACCGGCTTGAACTGGAGCGCGTGCAGTTTGAAACGGACTTACAGACGGCGCTTGTGAATCTGCGAACGAGCAAAATCCAACTTCTGACGCTGCTGAACCAACGGATTCCGCTGGAGCAGTTCGATGTGCGCGGCGATTACGGCTTTCGCGAGGAGTTGAACCCGCTCGACGACTACCGCTCGACGGCGCTGGCGAAGCGGCCGGACCTAATGGCGGCGATTCAAGGCGTGGAGTTGGCCAACATCAATCACCGGCTCGCCGACGCGAATGGTTCGACGGACCCGACGTTTGGGCTGGACTTCGGCCGCGCGCCGCCGATTCCCGCCTACATGGGAGTGAACGTTTCCATCCCGCTCCGGGTCTTCGACCGGAACCAGGGCGAAAAGGAGCGGACGCGGATCGACATCGGCCGGAACGAGCAGTTGCTGGACGCGGCGCGGGCCCAGGTGTTCAGCGACGTGGACTCGGCGTACTGGACGTTAGTGCAGGCCATTGAGTTACTCAAGCCGTATAAGTCGAAATACCTTCCGATGTCGCAGGATATCCGGGACCGGATGGCGTTTTCTTACAAGAATGGCGGTGCGTCGTTGCTGGACTTTCTCGACGCAGAGAAGTCGTACCGCGACACACGGCTCGCGTATCTGAATCTGATCGGTTCTTATCTGGCAACGGCGGCCCAGATGAACATGGCGGTGGGAGCGGAGGTGATTCCGTGAGGCGGTTCGAAATTGCAACGATGACGATCCTGGTTTGCGCGGTCTTCGCGCTGGCCGGGTGCGGACGGCAGGCCAAGGCCGAGGGGACGCTTCCTTCGGACACAGGTCCGACGCCGGGAAAGGTGATCGAGGAACGCGACGGCAGCATATTCACCGTGGACCATCCCTCGGAGTTTCCGGTGTTTACCGCGCTTGAGTACAAAGCAGCGCCGGAATTGAATGTGACCGGCGTGGTGAGCCCGGATGTTTCGCGTCAGATCCCAGTGCCATCGCTCGCCAGCGGGCGGATTGTGGAGATCAACGCGCGGCTGGGCGACACGGTGCGCAAGGGGCAGTTGCTTTTTGAGGTGCGAAGCTCGGACATCGCGGGGGCGTACTCGGATTACCGCAAGGCGGTGAAGAACGAGCAGTTGGCGAACGTGCAGTTGGACCGGGCGAAGCTGTTGTACGGCGACGGAGCGATTCCAAAAAGCGCGCTGGAAATCGCGCAGAACGCCGAGGACAACGCGGTGGTGGATCTCGACACGACAACCGAACACCTGCGGCTTCTAGGCGCAACGCCCG
>JAJYKC010000453.1 GCA_021788955.1 Acidobacteriota bacterium | reverse complement strand
GGTTCCGGTGAAAGCGGACGACTATATGTATCTGCCGGTGGGGTTGGAGCACGGGATGGCGAACGAGTCGGATGCGCCGGTGAAGGTGCTGGTGATGGGGTTTCGCATTCCGAAGGGCGTGACGGTGAAGCCGACGCCGACGCTGATGATGGCGAACTCGGGCGACGTGCCTTATGTGAAGGTGGAGGGGCACGGGGAGACGGTGCATTTCAAGCTGCTGATGGGGACGACGGCGAGCGAGCGGGACAAACTGGCGGCGGCGAGCCAGATGGTGAGCCTGTTCATCATGGACTTCGCGCCGGGCGGGACGAACATTCCGCACCACCACGAGATGGCGGAGGAAATTTACTACATTCTTCGCGGGCACGGCGATATGGTGGCGGGTGGCGGGTTGGACGGTAACGAGGGAAGGCATCCGGCGCGCGTGGGCGATACTTACTTCATCCGTCTGAACGCGACGGTGGGATTTTATAGCGGATCGCGGAGCGGCGAGCACGACGAGGTGCTGGCGGTGCGTTCGCGGTATCCGTTTCCGAAAGAACAAGGGGAGGAATAGATGGAAGGGGGCTTGTGTTGAGATCGCGCACAAGGGGCCCGGGCGGTCATGTGCGCTCTTCGCTGGATATGAAAATCGAAGCGGGAATCACACGATACCGCGACATACCCGAGGATCAGATCGTCAGAATTGACCACGCAACCTTGCAAGGGATGGACTATTCCAATCGCAAGCTCGTGAAATTCTCCGCAATCGGTTGCCGCCTGGAAAATTGCAAGTTCGACCATGTGGAGATCAACGACGCATCGTTTGGGGCGGGCGGGGAGCAGTCGGAGTACGTCGATTGCAGCTTCGACAACGCGCGCATGACTATCCCGGTGGGCGGATACGCGCGCTTTGCCGGGTGCTCGTTTCGAGATGTCGACATAGGCTCCTGGATTTGCTTTGCAGTTGAGGTAATCGATTGCGCTTTCAGCGGAAAGCTGCGCGGCGCCATTTTCAATGGCACGGTCCCCTTGGAGAATCGGAAGTTCGCGAATAGCGAAAAGAACGAATTTCGGGGTAACGACTTTTCCGCCGTGAAGTTCATGGACGTTACGTTCCGGACTGGCATCGATCTGACGCAGCAGCGGCTGCCGTCGGGTCCGGGCTACATTTACGTGCCGGACCCGGTTGCCGTCCTCGCGCGCTCGCGGCAATACGTTGCCGGGAATCCGGGACTTGAGCTTGAAGTACGGCACGCAGCGGCCAGAACGCTGGAGCGAATGCAGCAAACCGTCGATAAGGGCCAGAAGCAGCTATTTATCAGTTTGGACACTTACTATGCGCACGGGTCCCTCCCGGGCGAGGGCTTGGAACTGGCTTTGTCATTACTAAGGAATGACGGTTGGCCGGACCGGCGTGAGTGAGACAGAACCGTGGCCCCTGGACCGGGAACTCCTTGGACAGTTCTGGGAAATCCGCACGAGGGGACGGCCGTGACCGAGGCGCCCGACCCTATGCGGGAGGCCGAGGGGACTGCCGCCTTCACCGAAGCCGGAGGGGGTGCCATCATCCTTGCGGCGATCGATCACTGCACGCCGGAGTACCTGGGCATTCATGCGGTCCATCGGGCCACACGCTTCGAATCGCTGGAGCCGATCCGGCAGGGCTGGAACACTTTGTAGTTATCCCTGGCGCCGCTGTTGCGCGTGGGCGCCTTGGAGGGAGGCCGATTTGCCTTCGGCCCGGCTTGCGGTGTGATAGTGTTTCTTCACGGCGGTTTCGCTCCTTTTCGGATTCGACTTCCGCGTCCTAGCGGTGAGGTTGCAGGACGGGGTGGCGATGGCGGCGGGCTGGACGGGAACGAGGGAGGGCATCCGGCACGCGTGGGGGGTATTTATTTCATCCGCCTGAACGCGACGGTAGAAAGAACAAGGGGAGGAATCGATGGAAGGGACGTATTTGAGCCGGCGCATGGCGTTGAAGTGGGCGGCGGCTTTGCCGGTTATGGGGACGATTGCGGCCGATTCGCTTTTGGCGGCGGCGAAGGAGGCCGTGAGCGGGAAGGCGCCGGGGAACATTTACTCGACGATCGGCGTGCGGACGTTCATCAACGCGCGCGGGACGTGGACGTACTTGAGCGGGTCGCTGGAGCTGCCGCAGGTGCGGATGGCGAAGTTCGAGGCGTCGAAGCATTTCGTCGATATTTTCGAGCTGCAGCACGCGGCGGGGAAACGGCTGGCGGAGTTGTCGGGCGCGGAGTCCGGGATGGTGACTTCGGGGGCGGCGGGAGCGATGGCGTCGGCGACGGCGGCGTGTCTGGCGGGAACGGATCCGGCAAAGATATGGCAACTTCCGGACACGACGGGGATGAAGAACGAAGTGGTGATGCACGGCGGGCGGAGCGCGTTTGACAGCGCGATCCGGCTGGCCGGGGCGAAGCTGGTGGTGGCGCGGTCGGCGGAGGAACTGAAGGCGGCGATCGGTCCGAACACGGCGATGGTTTATACGACGTCGCTGGGGGACACGCTGAAGCAGGCGCTCGATATTACGAAGGCGGCGGGCGCGCCTATGCTGCTGGACGATGCGGCGGGGATTCCTCCGATATCGAATCTGCGGCTGTATGCGCAGATGGGAATCGATCTGTTTTGTTTCAGCGGCGGGAAGGGACTGGGCGGGCCGCAGTGCTCGGGCTTGCTGCTGGGACGGAAGGACCTGATCGAAGCGGCGCTGAAGAACACGAGTCCGTGGGAAGGCGCGGTGTGCCGGGCGATGAAGGTGGGCAAGGAAGAAGTGATGGGCGCGCTGGCGGCGGTGGAGGCGTGGGAGAAGATGGACCTGGCGTCGCTGAACCAGGAGTGGAACCGGCGGGTGCAGCGGATTGCGCGGTTGGTGGAAGTGGTGCCGGGGGTGACGACGGACATTCAGATTCCTACGGATGGGAACCGCTATCCGACGCTGACGGTGAACTGGGATGTGGAGAAGTGGAACTTCAGCGTGCAGGACTGCGACCGGGAGTTGCGGGCGGGCGAACCGCGGATTGAAGTGTTGACGGACACGAACCCGAGCATGGTTTCGGCGGTGGAAGAGCATCACGACAACAAGACGCCGCGCGAGAACAAACTGCAGATCATCTCGATGACGATGCAGCCGGGGGAGGAAATCATTGTCGGGCGGCGGCTGCGGGCGATTCTGGAAGGGGCTCGGAAGCGGGCGAAGGCGTAGGCACGGGGAGACAACACCGATGAAAGCTCTGACGATGGCAGTGGTGTGCGCGCTGGCGGCGTGCGCGGCGTACGGGGCGGAGATGAAGCAGATTTTCCCGCCGGGTACGAAGCCGGCGGGGCCGTACAGTCCGGGAGTGCTGGTGGGCGAGTATCTGTACGTGGCGGGACAGGGGAGCCAGTTGGCGGATGGGACTTTGCCGCAGGGCGAGGAAGAACAGATCCGGCAGTGTTTGCGGAACGTCGAGACGGTGGTGAAGGCCGCAGGGCTGACGATGCGGC
>JAJYKC010000452.1 GCA_021788955.1 Acidobacteriota bacterium | reverse complement strand
CGGTGACGCCTGTCAGCCGGTCGTCGACGCCGAGCTTGCTCAGAATCTTCTTGACGTGGTTCTTTACGGTGTATTCGGCGATGTCGAGGACATAGCCGATCTGCTTGTTGCTCAGCCCGTCCACGATCAGCCGCAGCACTTCCATCTCGCGTCCGCTTAAGTCGGGGCGGGGAAGCGGCTTGTCTACGAGAGCGGCGACCATTGGCGGGAGGTAACGCTCGCCGGCATGCACGGCGCGGATCGCCCGCAGCAGTTCGTCGTGCAGCACGTCCTTGGTTAGATAAGATTGCACGCCGGCCGCCAGCGCGCGCCGGATGTCTTCCTCACCGGAGAAGGTGCTCAAGGCGATGATCCGCGCGGCGGGAAATTCCGCGCGGATCGCCGCGGCGGCATCGATGCCGGTCCTGCCCGGCATCCGGACGTCCATCAGCGTCACGTCTGGCCGCAGCTCTCGGTGACGCTCGACAGCCTGCGTCCCGTCGATGGCCTCGCCCGCCACCACCATGTCCGGCTGTGCGTTCACGATCGCCGCAATGCCCGCCCGCGCGATGAGATGGTCTTCCGCGATCAGAATTCGAATCCGTTCCATCACGTTCAGGGCGCCGGTGCGCTCACTTCCACTCGCGTGCCCCGGCCGGGGGCGCTTTCCAGACGAAGTTCCCCTCCGAGACGCTGAGCCCTTTCCCGCATCCCCAGGAGCCCGAAATGTCCGTCGAGAGTCGAAAACACACCATCGGGCTCAAACCCACAGCCGTCGTCGCAGACGCTCAACTTCAAGGTCCGCTCTTCGACGGTCAGCGAGACCGAGATGTGCCGCGCGCCGGAATGCTTGATCGCGTTCGTCACCGCCTCTTGCGCGATCCGCATCAGGTTCTGTTCCGCCTCTTGCGTCAGCCTCGATCCTGTCCCGCTCACCCGCACGTCCAGCGACGCCGGCGAGCCCGCGGCCCACCGGCGGGCCGCAGCGGGCAGCGCCGACGGCAGATCATGCTCTTCCAGCGCCGGAGCCCGGAGGTCCATCACTGAACGGCGAGCTTCCGTCACGCTGTGCCGCGCCATCTTCCGGGCCAGGTCCAGATGTTTGGCCGCGGCGCCGAGGTCGGTCCGTATTTCCGTTGCTACCGCGTCAAGCTGCGACGAGATCCCAACAAACCCCTGGGCGAGCGTATCGTGAATTTCCCGCGCCAGACGCGCTCTCTCTTCCAGCACGAGTGAGAATTGCTTCCGGACACCACGGAGCCTGAGCTGATAGAACCCGTAGATGGACGCCAGGACCAGCGCACCACACAGACACAAGAACCAGGCGCGCTCATAAAAGTACGGCTGCAACTCGAATGCATAAGCCGCCGTCGACCATGGCCCGCCCGCCAGGCCGGCACGCACCAGGAACCGGTACTTCCCGTGTGGAAGGCTGTTGTAGTTGATCGTCCGGCGGCTCCCTGCCTCAACCCATTCGTGGTCCAGCGCTTCGAGCATGTACTGATAGCGCACGCGCTCCGGCGCGCTCAGGTAAATGCCGGTGTAACGAAACTGAATCCGGCCGGACTCCGGCGGGAGACTTACCGGATGGGTCAGGTCGATAGCACCGCCCGCCACCGAAGCCTCGACGATGTGAACCAGCGGTTCCGCCGAAGACGGTGCTTTGTGGCCTGGACGAATCACCGCAAGTCCACGCGTCGTGGGAAACCATAATCTGCCATCTGCGGTCATCGTTCCGCCCGCGCCGGCCGGATATCCGGGCGAACACTGCGCGCTCCGCAACCCGTCGTCGAGCCCGTAATTCACGGCCGTGAGCGTCTTGATCTTCCCGGCGGCGAAGTCAAGCAACTGCGCCTTCCTGACCCGGCAAATTCCGCGTGTTGTACTCAGCCACAGCGACCCCCGTCCATCGTCCTCGACATGAGACACGTTGTCGCTCAGCAGCCCATCGCGCGTTGTGAACCGCGTGAATTTGCCGCCCCGGAGAAGGTTCAGTCCGCCTCCATAGGTTCCGATCCAAAGTCCGGCGTCGCGATCCGGCAACAGGGAGCGAATCTGCGAGCTGCCTAAACCGTCGGCTGTGGTCAACAGCCGCGCGGCCCCGTCTTCGATCCGCCACAATCCCTCTCCATACGTGCCCGCCCAGAGTCCGCCAGTGGCGTCCTCACTCAGCACCACTGATGCGCTGTTCAGCAGCGCTCCGCCGGGCGCGATGGTCTTCCAACTGCCTCCTGCGTATCTTTGTACTCCCGACGGCGAGGCCACCCATAGGGCGCCGGAGGCGTCTTCGAACGCATCGAAAGCGATGCGCCGGTCCAGGTCATCCGGCTTGGCGATTCGCGTGAACCGTCCGTCGTGCATGCGGCACAGGCCGTCGCGCGTGGCGAGCAAGAGATCGCCGTTGCGCGTCTCGCGGATCGCGAACACTTCGTTGGCTGGCAGTCCGTCCGCGGTCGTGTACACCTTGTAGCCGCTCTGGGAGAACAGCACCAGACCGCTGTCGTGATAGCCCACCCAAACTCTCCCCTGCCGGTCCTGGTGAACCGCCAGTGGCTGATCGCTGGGCAAACCTTCACTCCGGCCGAACATCGTAAATCGGCCGTCGCGGAACCGGTTTAGCCCACCGTTCATGCCGGCCCACAGGTTTCCCTCGCGGTCTTCCAGCAGACATCGCACCCAGTCGCGCTCGTGGCCGCCTTCCAGCAGCGCCGCGGCAAATCGCTCGTTTTCAAACCGGCTCAGTCCGCCATTGGTTCCCACCCACAAGTTTCCGTCGCGGTCGATGCAGAGCGCCCGAACCAGGTTGTCAGGCAACCCGTCCTTCATCGTGTAGAGCCGCAGCGCCCCGCTGCCCGACCTCCGCAATAACCCTTCGCTCCCGCCGATCCAGATATCGCCGTTACCTGCCGCCAACATGGTCAGAATGATATTGGAGCGAAGCACATCGGAGGAGAACACCGGTATGAACTTTTCCCCGACGCGCTTCAACAGTCCTCCGTAGCCTGACACCCACAGCACATGGTTCCGGTCTTCGCTGAGGGCTCGCACGGCCTCCAGAGGTTGCAACTCGGCAGCCGTGAAATTCGTGAACTTGCCGTTGCGCCACCGGCTCAGCCCCACACCGGCTGCAATCCAGAGGGACCCGTCCGCCGTCTGGCACAGTGCCGTGATTACGTTGTCGGGGAGTCCGTCCTTCGTCGTGTAGGTCGTGAAGTTCGCGTTCCAGTACCGGGTCAGGCCGTTCGACGTTCCAATCCACAAGGAACCGTCGCGGTCCGCCAGCAGCGCCGAAATCGAATTACTCGGTAGTCCGTTCGGCTGATGCGCGAAGTTGACGAACTCGTATCCGTCGAAGCGGGACAGACCCTCGTCGGTGCCGAGCCAGAGGAACCCATCTCTGGTCTGCGCGATCGCGCGGATCGAGTCTTGCGGAAGCCCCTGCTGCTGCGTCCATACCGTGCGCGTATACTGCGACACAGCCTTGCGGGGATTCAAAGCGCGCACCGGACCGGCGGCACAAAAAAGCCCTGCCAGGATT
>JAJYKC010000451.1 GCA_021788955.1 Acidobacteriota bacterium | reverse complement strand
TCGTCAAAGGCGGCGCCGTCGTCGGCCGCCTCACCCGCTCCCGCGCATGAAGGCGCTCTTAATCGCCATCGGCAACCCGCTTCGAGGCGACGACGCCGTCGCCCAGGCGACGATAGAACTTATCCCACCGCGCCGCGGTGTTGAGACTCTCTTAGTTACGCAACTTACTCCCGAGTTATCCGCCCAGATTGCGACTTATGACTTAGTCGTCTTCCTGGACGCCGACTTACTCGCCCAAGAAGTCACGCTGACTCCCGTCGAGCCGCCGCCACTTACTCCCGGCTTCACCCACATCTCTACGCCCGAAGAAATCCTCGCGCTGGCCCGCAGTCTCTACGCCTTCTCCGGCGAGGCCCTCACCTGCCGCCTCCCCATCACCAGCCTCGCTCCGGGCGAACCGCTGACCTCCGAAGCCCGCCACTCGGCCGCCCAAGCCGCCCAACTCCTAAGCCAAACCCTGGCGTAAATGGAACTACATCCACCCCAGTTCCTTCATGGCGAACCCCGCGTTCCATATCTTTGTCATGTGGACGATTTTGTCGCCTTCAAACTGCATCACGTACACGTAGTCCGTGCTCGTACTGCGGCCGGTCGGTGGGACGGGTCCGCCATCGCCGGTGTGGGTGCCGTGGAAGACCGCGTAAGCCACCACCTGGTTCCGCGCTGCGTCGGTCGCGAACGATTTCACTTCGTAACTCGCGCCCGGTAAAACCGCCCCCATGCCCTTCATCCAATCCGTGTATCCGGCGAGAGTCTTGAGGCCCAAGAGCGGCTCGGCCTGCGCGGAAAACGTGGCGTCTCCCGTGCAATAAGCCTTGCAGACCTCCCAGCCTTTTCCCGTCTCGCAGGCGTCGAAAAACGCCTGCGCCGCACTCGCGATCGTTGCCATTCGAAACCTCCCCGAAAGTTACGTCGCCTCCGGCGCGGCGCAACCGCCCGAACCGCCGCGCACCGGCCGGCCCCCTCCGACCGCAAGCGTAGCACACACCTCACAAGGCCCTATTCGTGCCGAAGCGCGTGCAGCGGGTCGATACGCAGCGCCTTCCGCGCCGGCAAAATCGCCGCCACCGCGACGGTCGCTACAAACAGCGCGAGGGCCGCCGCGTACGCCGCCGGATCGAGGTTGCTGACTCCGTACAGTCTCCCGCGGAGAAACTGCGCCAGCCCGGCCGCCGCCGCAACACCCGCGATCAACCCGGCCACCACCGGTCGCGCAAGCCGGCGCAGCAACGCAGAAAGCACCTGTCCCGGCTTCGCGCCCAGGGCCATGCGGATGCCGATCTCCTTCGTCCGCTGGCTCACCGCGTAAGACACCAGCCCAGCAATCCCGAAGCACGCCAGTAGCTGCGCGATCGACCCCAGCGAACTCACCGCCAGCGCGCTGTATTCAGCGCCCTCGAGATTCCTGCGATACGCGGTGCTCAGCGGCTCGATATTCGGAAAGACATTCGCATCCAGGCGCGCCGCCTCCGCTCGCGCCGTCCGCACAAGGTCGTCAACCGATCCGGCCGTCTTCACCAGCACCGTCACCGAAGACAGATTCCCGTCCGCGATCGGGAAGTAACCCTGCGCGATTTCCGATTCGCCGAACCGCACGCGCCGCACGTTCGCCGCGATTCCGACTACAGTGAAGCTGTCGCCCAGCGCGAAGCTCTTTCCCAAAGGATCCTCACCCGGCCACGCCAGCCGCGCCATCGACTCGCCGATCACCGCCGCGTGCCGCTCCCCGGGCCGAAGCGCCCGCCCGCGCAGGATTCTGATCCCCAACGTTTGGAAATACTCCGGACTCACCTGGTTCACTTGCAGGTCGACCGGGCGCCCCTCGACGTCGGCCCCGGCGGTGATGGTGGCGTGACCCAGGGGATAACTCAACGCCAGCGCCGCCGATTGCACGCCGGGAGTTGCGCGAAGCCGCTCTTCGAGAACATCGAGAAACGCCTGCGAGCGGGCCGGCGAGTACCCGTTGCCCGCCAGCCCCGGCGAGATGGCAACTACCTGCCTGTACTCGAAACCCGGCGAACTCGTCGTCGCGTGGTGCAGCGCCCGCGCCAGCAGCCCCGTCACGATCAACAACACGCAACTGGCGGCCACCTGCGCACCCACCAGCACCTGCTTGAGGACGTTTGCGCCGTGCCGCTGCCGGCCGACCTGCAACGCCGGCGTCAGCCCAAACAAAATCGCCGAAACGAAACCCGCCCCCAGAGCGAAAGCAGCCACGCGCCAATCGGGCGTCGCATCCATCCACGCCGGCGCGCCGGTCGATTCCAGCAGCCCGCGCAGCACGGCGAAACCCAGCGCCATCCCCGAGGCCGCTCCCAAGAATGCCAGCACAAGACTTTCGGTGAACAACTGCCGGATCAGCCGTCCGTGTCCGGCGCCGATCGCCGCGCGAATCGACATTTCCCGCTGCCGCGCCATCCCGCGCGCCAGCAGCAGGCTGCCCAGGTTGGCGCACGCGGCGACGAGAATCATCAGCGTGAGCGCGCCCGCCAGCGCGAAGATCGGGTAGACTGGATCGCTTTCCTCCGTGCCCGTTCCCCGACGGCTCCCGTCGATCATGCTCGTGATGTACCCTCCCGGTTCGCTTGGCAGCCGCTCATCTTTCCAGATCGCGTCCGGATACTGCCGCAGTAGCTCGGCCGCGAGCGACCGCAGTTCCTCCTCGGCTGCTTTGGCGCTCTGCCCCTCTCGCAGCCGCCCCCACAGGCTCACTCCCGGGCTTTCCACCGACAGATCCAGCAGCAGCCGGCTTCCGTTGATGAAGTACGGTTGCAGCGCAATCGGAGCCCAGAACGCAGGCTCGCCGACGCCCGAACCGACGCCGCTGAAATCGGCCGCCGCGACCCCGGCCACCAGCGCCGGCTTATCGTTGATCTTTATGGTCCTGCCCACTACGGACTGGTCGCCGCCGAAGTGCCGCCGCCAGAATCCGTTGCTTAAAACAACCACCGGGGCGGCGCCCGCGGCTCCATCCCGCACCGGATCGAGCGTTCTTCCCAGGCTCGACGCTCCTCCGAGTTCGCGGAAGAAATTCGCGGTCACGAAATCGGCGTCCACCGCCTTCGGCTCGCCTTCGACCGATACGGCGCTGGTGTTCACCGCGATGACGGCCGCAAGCGTTCGCGCGTGCTCACCGAAAAACGCCGCCTCCGGGTAGGGCAGGTTGAACGCGTATTGGGTAGAGTTGCGCCGGTGAAAGCGCAGCAGCGTGCCGGGCTCGCGGACCTGAGTCGGCCGAAGGACCATCAGATTGAAAAAGCCGAAAACCGCCGTGTTCACGCCGATGCCGGCGGCAAGCATCAACACCGCCGCCAGCGTAAAGCCCGGCGCCTTCCGCAGCGTCCTTGCCGCGTAGCGAAGGTCCTGCCAAAGACGGTCGAGCCAAACCCAGCCCCACGCCTCCCGCGCATCCTCGCGCAGACGCAGCGTGTTGCCGAAGTTCGACCGTCCCTCCCGCGCCGCCATCTCTCGATGGAACTCCATGTCCTCGGCCAGTTCCCGTTCGAGCCGACTGCGGCAGAC
>JAJYKC010000450.1 GCA_021788955.1 Acidobacteriota bacterium | reverse complement strand
TCATGGCCAAACTCCTGTTCGGCGTCAGCGCCTACGACCCCCTCACCTTCCTCGCCGTCGCCGCCCTCCTCATCCTCGTCGCCCTCGCCGCCGCCTACCTTCCCGCCCGCCGCGCCACCCGCGTCGACCCCATGATCGCCCTCCGCTACGAATAATTTGCCCGGCTGTCGCTTGCGCCCCCTCCCTGCCCGATGGCATCATTCTCCCCATGAAGTCATCTCTCCTCGCCGCCCTTCTCCTCGCCGCCACCACCGCCACGGCCGCCGTCAACCCCTCCCTCGAATCCCTCCTCCACCGGATCTTCGTCTCCCACGACTTCGACCTCGCTCCCGCCCCCGACATCGAGTGGCTCGACAACGGCGCCGCCTACACCGTCGTCGAAAAATCCTCCGATCCCGCCGGCGCCCAGGACCTCGTCCAGTACACCACCGCCTCCGGCGCCCGCAGCGTCCTCGTCTCGGCCCGCGACCTCATTCCACAAGACGCCGCCAAACCCCTCACCCTCGACGGCTACAGCCTCTCCAACGACCGCACCAGGTTACTCATCTTCACCAACACCAAACCCGTCTGGCGCCGTCACACCCGCGGCGATTACTGGCTCTACAATTTCGCCGCCAAATCCCTCGTCAAACTCGGCGGCCCGGGGGACGCCTCCACCATGCAGTTTGCCAAGTTCTCCCCCGACGCCTCCTCCATCGCCTACGTCCGCGCCAATAACTTATATCTTCAGAACCTCTCCACCCTCGCCATTACCCCACTTACTCGCGACGGCTCCCTCACCCTCATCAACGGCGCCTCCGACTGGGTCTATGAAGAAGAACTCGAAGTCCGCGACGGTTTCCGCTGGAGCCCCGACGGCCGCCACATCGCTTACTGGCGCTTCGACTCAAGTCTTGTGGGCCAGTATCCTCTCATCAACTACACCGATTCCGTGTATCCCACCATCCGCTTCATCCCCTACCCCAAAGCCGGAACCACCAACTCCGCTGTTTCCATCTGCGTCGTCGACATCGGCTCCGGCCAAATCACCTCCATGCAAATCCCCGGCGACCCCCGCAATAACTACATCGCCCGCATGGAATGGGCCGGCAACTCCAACCAGCTCGTCATCGAACAACTCAACCGCGCGCAAAACACCGCTCGCTTATTCCTCGCCGACTCCTCCACCGGCGCCGCAAAAGCCTTCTTCGAGGACACCGATGAGGCCTGGGTCGACGTCAACGAAATCCGCCCCATCGGCAACTCCTTCCTCTGGCTCAGCGAACGCGACGGCTGGCGCCACGCTTACCTCGTCCCCCGCGACGGCTCGAGCCCCGTCTTACTTACACTCGGTGACTTCGATTGCATCGACTTACTAACTACTCCGGCCCTGCCTGACTTCATCTACTTCACCGCCTCGCCCACAAACGCCACCCAACGCTACCTCTACCGCGCCTCCGTCGCACCACCGATGCCCCCCGTGCGGCTTACCCCCGAAAACGAGCCCGGCCTTCATCGCTACAGCATCTCCCCCAACGCCGAGTACGCCATCCACACCTTCAGCACCTTCGACGATCCCGGCCGAACCGAGCTCATCCGACTCCCCGATTCCCGCCCCGTGCACTCCTTCACCGATAACCGCGAAGTCCGCGCCCAAGTCCAGCCCCTGCTCGCCAACCGCAGCGAATTCTTCACCGTCGATATCGGCGGCGGCGTCTCCCTCGACGGCTGGATGATCCGCCCCGCCACCTTCAACCCCCGCCACACATACCCCGTCCTCGTCTACGTCTACGGCGAACCCGCCGCCCAAACCGTCCTCGATGGCTGGCAGGGCCGCCGCGGCCTCTTCCACCGCGCCCTCGCCCAGGACGGCTATATCGTTGTCAGCTTCGATAACCGCGGCACCCCTTCCCCCCGCGGCCGCGCCTGGCGCAAAGTCGTCTACGGCTCCGTCGGACCCCTCGCCGCCGAAGAACAAACGAAAGCGATCCGCGCCCTCCGCGCCCAACGCCCGTATCTCGATGCCGATCGCATCGCCGTCTGGGGCTGGAGCGGAGGCGGCACCAACACGCTAAACCTCATGTTCCGCTCCCCCGGCGTCTACAAAGTCGGTATGTCCGTTGCCCCGGTCCCCGACCAGCGCCTCTACGACACCATCTATCAGGAGCGCTACATGGGCACGCCCCAGGACAACCCGAAAGGCTACGAGCGCGGCAGCGCCATCCACTTCGCCTACGCCCTCCAGGGCAAGTTACTCCTCGTCCACGGCACCGGCGACGACAACGTCCACTTCCAGGGCTCGCAGATGCTCATCAACCACTTCGTCGAACTCGACAAACAGTTCCGTTTCATGGAATACCCCAACCGCACCCACGCGATCAGCGAAGGTCCCGGCACCACCATCGACTTATTCGACTTACTCACGGACTTCCTCACCGATAACCTCCCGCCCGTCCCGCCGGCCCCGCCTTGCGCTACGCACTGACCGAATGCCATCATGCTCCAGATGAAATCCTGCGCCTTCGCTCTTCTGGCTTTTCCTCTCGCCGCCCAGACACTCGCCCCGCGCTCCGTCCCCGCGCGCCAGATCCCCGTCCCCACTGACGTCAGCCCTGCCCTCCAAAAGGTCATCGCCCGTCCCGCCCGTCCCGACAACGCCCCGCCGCCAAAGACCGCCGAAGAGTGGAAGAAATCCCTCGCCGGCCCCAACGCCGAAGAAGCGAAAAACGCCGAACGCCTCGCCCAGGAACTCCACGTCGCCGTCAAGCCCGGAAACATCGCCGGCGTCCCCGTCTTCTACGTCACCCCTGCAATCGTCCCGCCCCAAAACAAAGGTCGCCTCCTCATGCACGTCCACGGCGGCGGATACGTCGCCTTCGCCGGTATGGCCGCAACTTCCGAAGCCATCCTCCTCGCCTCCCACACCGGCATCGCCGTCGTCTCCGTCGACTACCGCATGCCTCCCGACGCTCCCTTCCCCGCCGCCGTCGACGACGCCGCCGCCGTTTGGAAATCCCTCATCCAATCCCATAACCCCCGCAGCATGGCCCTGTTCGGCACCTCCGCCGGCGGCGGACTCACCCTCGCCACCACTCTCAAACTCAAGGAACTCAAACTCCCGCTCCCCGGCGCACTCATGGCCGGCACCCCTTGGGCCGACTTGACCCAAACCGGCGACACCGAGTTCACCAACCAATACCTCGACAACACCCTCGTCCAGTACCAAGGCGGCCTCGCCGCCGATGCCCGCCTCTACGCCGGCTCCCACAGCCTCAAGGAACCCCTCATCAGCCCCGTCTACGGCGACCTCTCCGGCTTCCCGCCCACCATCCTCGTCACCGGCACCCGCGACCTCTTCCTCAGCGACACCGTCCGCGTCCACCAGAAACTCCTGCAAGCCGGCGTCGACGCCCAACTCATCGTCCTCGAAGGCCAGTCCCACGCCCAATACCTCGACAACTCCATCCCCGAATCCCGCGCCGCCCTCGACGAAGTCGCCCAATTCCTCGACCGCCACTTAGACCGCTGACCCGCGACCGTACCCCGGC
>JAJYKC010000449.1 GCA_021788955.1 Acidobacteriota bacterium | reverse complement strand
GATGCAGTTGGTGCTGAATCCGCGGCGGTTCGACGTGCTGCTTACGGAGAATCTGTTCGGCGATATTCTGAGTGACGAAGGCGCGGTGCTGGCGGGCTCGATCGGCATGCTGCCGTCGGCGTCGCTCGGCGAGCGGCGTCCTTCGGGCGCCTGGACCGGGTTGTATGAGCCGGTGCACGGCTCGGCGCCGGACATCGCCGGGCAGAACAAGGCCAATCCCCTGGGAGCGATCGGCTCTGTGGCGGCGATGCTCGAATACAGTTTCGGATTGACGGAGGAGGCCGCGGCGGTGAACGCGGCGATGGAAGACGTGCTGAATTCGGGGCGCGTGACGGCGGACCTGAAGCCCGCGAGCGTGCCGGCCACTACGTCGGAAGTGGGGTCGGCGATTGGTGAGCGGATTCGGGGCGGGAAGTGAGAGGGGATGTGATGAAACCTCGGACGATCATCGAAAAAGTCTGGGACAACCATGTGGTGGCGGAGCGCGCTGGCGCGCCCTCGTTGGTCTTTATCGACTTGCACCTGGTGCATGAAGTGACATCGCCGCAGGCGTTTGACGGCTTGCGGCGGCGCGGGTTGAAAGTGCGCCGGCCGGACCTGACGCAGGCGACCACGGACCACAGCACACCGACGACGCCACGCTCGCTGCCGATCGTCGATCCGATCGCGGCCAAGCAGGTGCAGCAACTCGAGGCCAACTGCCGCGAGTTCGGGATCCCGTGCTTCGGCTTCCACAGCGACAAGCAGGGCATCGTGCACGTTATCGGGCCGGAGCAGGGGCTCACGCAGCCTGGGATGACCGTGGTCTGCGGCGACAGCCATACGGCGACGCACGGCGCTTTCGGCGCGCTGGCTTTCGGCATCGGCACGAGCGAAGTGGAGCACGTGCTGGCGACGCAGTGCCTGTTGCAGCGCCGCTCGAAGACGTATCAGGTGAAGGTGGATGGAGCCCTGCGGCAGGGCGTGACGGCGAAGGACATCATTCTGGCGCTGATTGCGCGGATCGGCATCGGCGGCGGGACGGGCTGCGTGCTCGAGTACTGCGGCCCGGCGATCCGTTCGCTCAAGATGGACGAGCGGATGACGATTTGCAATATGTCGATCGAGGGCGGCGCGCGCGCCGGGATGGTGGCGCCGGACGATACGACGTACGAGTTCATTTCCGGGCGTCCGTTTGCGCCGAAGGGCGCGGCCTGGGACGCGGCGATGGCGCGGTGGAAGCAGTTGCCGACCGACGACGGCGCGACGTACGACAAAAGCATCACGATCGACGCGTCCGCGCTCGAACCGATGATCACTTTCGGAACGAACCCCGGGATGGGGATTCCGATCACGGCGCCGGTTCCGGACCCGAGCGGCGTCAGCGATCCGCTGGAGCGCGAATCGCTCGCCAAGGCGCTGCGGTATATGGATCTCGAGCCGGGCAAGCCGCTGCTGGGCCATAAGGTGAATGTCGTGTTCATCGGAAGCTGCACCAACTCGCGGATCACGGATCTGCGGAGCGCGGCGCAGGTTCTCCGCGGGCGCAAGGTGCATCCGGGCGTGCGGGTGATGGTGGTGCCGGGCTCGCAGCAGGTGAAGGAACAGGCGCAGGCCGAAGGGCTGGACCGCGTATTCCGCGAGGCGGGCGCCGACTGGCGCGAGGCCGGATGCTCGATGTGCATCGCGATGAACGGCGATCAGCTTCAGCCGGGCGAGTACAGCGTCTCGACGAGCAATCGGAATTTCGAAGGGCGGCAGGGCAAGGGCGGCCGGACGTTCCTGGCCAGCCCGCTGACGGCCGCGGCGGCGGCGGTGACCGGCGTGGTGACCGACGTCCGTCATCTGGCGTAGGAGAGAGTTGCCGACATGACAAAGTTCACTGCATTTGAAAGCAAGCTGGTTCCGCTGGCAACCGATAATATCGATACGGACCAGATCATCCCAGCGCGGTTTCTCAAGACGACCTCGAAGGACGGATTGGGCGACCAGCTATTCTGCGACTGGCGCTACCTGAGCGACGGATCTCCGAACCCGGAGTTCGTGCTGAATCAGGCGGCTTATCAGGGGCGGCAGATACTGCTGGCCGGCGACAACTTCGGCTGCGGAAGTTCGCGCGAGCATGCTCCGTGGGCGCTGACGCAGTTCGGGTTCCGCGCGGTGATCAGCACCTCGTTCGCCGATATTTTCAAGCAAAACTCGCTGAAGAACTCGCTGCTGCCGATCGTGGTGCCGGCCGACGTTCATCGCTGGCTATTCGCCAACACCGAGAGCCCGGTGAAGGTGGACCTCGAAGATTGCGCTGTGCATTTGGGCGACGGACGCCGCGTGGAGTTTCCGGTGGACGAGTTTGCCCGCCACTGTCTGCTGGAAGGCGTGGACGAGTTGGGATACATCCTGCAGCAGGTGGATGCGATCGCGGCATTTGAAGCGAGCCATCCCGCGGCGATCAACACCCTGGGTTAATCATGTTCCGCCTGCTTATCGTCTTTGCGTTCGCGCTCTGCGCTTTCGCGCAGTACGACGAGCCGATGCCGCTCAAAGTGCCGGGGATCCCGGCGGAGCTGCATGGGTCCATTCATACGATCTCGAAAAAAGAGATTACGCTCGACCGCGGCGACCAGAACGTTATGCCGTTCTCGATCACCCACAAGACGCGATTTTTGAAAGACGGCAAGGAAGTGAAGTGGAAAGCGTTCCATCACGGCGATGAGGTAACGATCCAGGCGTTGGAAGACTTTCCCGGCCACTTCAGCGCGCAGGTAGTAAAGAACCGCAAACAAAGTCCCCAAACGCAATAGGCGATGCGGCCGGCGTGCCGCGCGGTACTTCCCGCGCAACGGAGCGTCCGGACGGTGCGTCGGAATCTATGTTCCGAACCTTTGTGCGGGCCGCGTCCTCGCGGTCCAGCGAACTTACTGCTAAATTGGGGAAGTCGTGGAAACCTTCGATCTGATTGTGATCGGCTCGGGTCCGTCGGGACAGCGGGCGGCGATACAGGCGGCTAAGTCGGGAAAGAAGGTCGCTCTTGTTGAGAAAAGCAGTGTTATCGGCGGTGTTTGTATCAACACCGGCACGATCCCGAGCAAGACGCTTCGCGAGGCGGTGCTCCATCTGTCCGGCTATCAGTATCAGAGCATTTACGGCATTAACTACCGGGTAAAGGAAAAGATCACGATGAGCGACCTGGCATTCCGGGTCCAGCACGTGATCAAGACCGAGGTTGACGTCACGCAGGCCCAGTTGTCGCGCAACAACATCGATCTGCTCACCGGGACGGCGAGCTTCCTGGACCCGAACCGGGTTCGCGTGGATGGGGCGAAGGGGACGCAGGAATACCAGGCCTCGACGATTGTGATCGCCAGCGGCACCAAACCGGCGGCTTCTCCCAAGGTGCCGATCAACGGGCGGACGATCATCAACAGCGACCAGATTTTGTCGATGGCGGAGTTGCCGAAGACGATGATCGTGGTGGGCGGCGGCGTCATCGGGGTCGAGTACACGTGCATGTTCGCGACGCTCGGCGTCCGCGTCATTCTGGTGGAGCGGCAGATC
>JAJYKC010000448.1 GCA_021788955.1 Acidobacteriota bacterium | reverse complement strand
CCCGCTCCACCGGCTTGAGTAGGTAGTCCATCGCCTCAAGACGGAACGCCTCCACGGCATATTGGTCGTGCGCCGTCGCCAGCACAATGTGCGGCATCGGCGCGTCCTGCTCGCGCAACCGCCGGATCACGCCCATCCCGTCCAGCCCCGGCATCTGAATGTCCAGAAACACCAGGTCCGGTTCGAGCTCTGTGATCAGACGCACCGCTTCCAGCCCGTTCGTGCCAGTGGCTATCACTTCGACGTCGGGAAACTCTCGCAACAGATAAGTAAGCTCGTCGCGCGCCAGTGGCTCATCGTCCACCAGTATCGCGGCGATCGTGCTCGTCGCGCGAACCGGCATGAAATGCTAGTATAGCCAATTGCGGGCGCAAAGCCTGCGCGGCATCCAAGCAATGTCAGTTAAGGAGAGTCCTGTTTTGCCCACGTCTGACAGCGTCCGCATTTCTCCCGCGGACGGAAAACTCGGCATCCTGATCCCCGGTATCGGCGCGGTCAGCACCACATTCATGGCCGGTGTGGAAGCCGTAAAACGCGGATTAGGCGTCCCGGTCGGTTCGCTCACCCAACTCGCCACCATCCGCCTCGGAAAACGAACCGACAATCGCACCCCCTATATCCGCGATTTCGTGCCTCTGGCAAAACTCGACGACCTCGTCTTTGGCGGTTGGGACATCTTCGAAGACACCGCCTACGAGGCCGCCTCCAACGCCCGCGTCCTCGAACCGTCCCTCCTCGAAAAAGTCCGTGAGCCCCTCAACGCCATCCGTCCGATGAAGGCCGTCTTCGACTCCGAATACGTCCGCCGCATCAACGGCCCCAACGTCAAGCAGACCGGCTCCAAAATGGACAAGGCCGAGATGCTCATGGAAGATATCCGCAACTTCAAGAGCACCTCCGGAGCCGATCGCCTCGTCATGATCTGGTGCGCCTCCACCGAAGTCTTCCATCGCCCCGCGCCCGTTCACGCAACACTCAAGGACTTCGAGTGCGGCCTGATGAAGAACGACCCCGAAATCGCGCCCAGTCAGATCTACGCCTACGCGGCGCTGAAATCCGGCGTCCCCTTCGCCAACGGCGCCCCCAACCTCACCACCGACACCCCCGCCCTCCTCGAACTCGCCCGCGACCGCGAAATCCCCATCTGCGGCAAGGACTTCAAAACCGGCCAGACCTTCATGAAGACCCTCCTCGCCCCCGGCCTCAAGGCGCGCATGCTCGGCATGTCCGGCTGGTTCTCCACCAACATCCTCGGCAACCGCGACGGCGAAGTGCTCGAAGATCCCGGCTCCTTCAAAACCAAGGAGGAAACCAAGCTCAGCGTCCTCGAACAGATCCTCCAGCCTCACCTGTATCCCGAGCTTTACAAGAACCTCTACCACGCCGTCCGCATTAACTACTATCCCCCGCGCGGTGACGCCAAGGAAGGCTGGGACAACATCGACATCTTCGGCTGGCTCGGCTATCCGATGCAGATCAAGATCGACTTCCTCTGCCGCGACTCCATCCTCGCCGCGCCCCTGGTTCTCGATCTCGTCCTCTTCCTCGACCTCGCCCAGCGCGCCGGCCTGAAGGGCATTCAGGAATGGCTGTCCTTCTATTTCAAGGGCCCCATGACCGCGCCCGGCCTCTATCCCGAACACGACATCTTCATCCAACTTATGAAGCTGAAGAATACCTTGCGCTGGATGCGCGGCGAAGATATGATTACCCATTTGGGTCTGGACTACTACGACTGATCTTTCCGCATGAAAGTTCTGGTAATCGGCGGGACATTATTTGTCGGCCGCGCGCTGGTTTCTTCGCTTGCTAAGGCCGGGCACGAAGTCTGGATCATGCATCGCCTGCCGAAGCACGACTTCGGCAAAAAGATCGGCAACATCCAGGCGGATCGTAACGACGTGGACGCGGTGAAGTCTGCCCTCGCCTCCCACCGCTTCGACGTCATCTACGACAACGTGTACGATGCCGAGCGCGGCACAACGGCCGCCCACGTCGAAGCCACCGCTCGCGCCGCCGGCGGCCGTCTCCACCGCTACGTCTTCCTGTCGAGCGTCGGCGCCTATGGCGACGGCCTCAACCATCACGAAGGCGACGCACTCGCCCCCGACGACCACCCCGACCTCTACGTCCGCAACAAGGCCATGACCGAGCGCATGCTCTTCCGCATGCACCAGCGCACCGGCCTCCCCGTCGTCACCCTCCGCCCGCCTTACATCTACGGCAAAGGCAATCCCTACTACCGCGAAGCGTTTTTCTGGGACCGCCTCCGCGACAACCGCTCCATCATCCTGCCCGGCGACGGCCGCCGCCTCATGCAGTTCGTCCTGGTCAACGACGTCGTCGAGGCGTGCCTGAAAGTCCTCGATATTCCCGACACCGTCGGCCACGCCTTCAACATCGCCAACGCCCGCCCCATCACCCAACTCGAGGCTGTCGAAGCATTCGCCAGGGCCTGCGGCAAGGAGTTGAGAATCGTCCGCATCCCCCGGGACCGCCTGCTCAAAAGCGGTGGCCACCCCATGGGACCAAGGCTCTACTTCGGCTACTACTTCGACCTGCCGGCCATCACCATGGTCGTCAACAAAGCCCAGCGCGTGCTGAAGTTCAAACCCGTCGATTTCAATCAAGGCCTGAAGGACACCTACCGCTGGTATAGCCGCAACGGCTCCTTCCCCAAGCCGGATTACGCCTTCGAAGACGACGTCATGGCCGCCGCCCCCGTCTACGTCGCCGAAGAGTTCTAAACGCCCCGCAATATTCCTTTCAACTGCGGCTCCAGTTGAAACACCACCCGCAACAGACACAAAACCAGCGGCGGCAGCGATTCCCACCGCGCCGTCGCCGCGCCCTCCAGCGCCAGGCACGCCAGCAGCGGGGACTGCGTGCGCGCAAACGAATAATCCTGCGCCCAGATATCCGGGCTCTGCAAAAACATCGCGCCGGCGGCCAGCACGGCGATCACGGCCACAAGCGGAGTGAGCGGCCGGTAGTGCCAAAGCCACCACGCCGTCACACCCAGCGCAAACCACACCCCGATCACTCCGAGGTAATCCAGCATCGCCGCCTCCCGCAGCCAGCCCGTCGTCAACGCGAACTGCACCGGATGCAACGTGCGCCGCACCAGCCCCTCCAGCGGTACAATGCTTGTCCACGGCGTCTGGTCCGGTCCCGTCCTCGCCCGCACAAACACAAACCACACGATCGCGGGTAACGCCGCGCACGCAAACCAGGCCATCCGCGAGAACCGGCGCTCCACAAACAACCAAAGGCAGTAACCGCCAATGAGCGCCAACCCCGTCTCCCGCGCCAGCGGCGCAAGCGCCAGCACCACCCACAGCGGCGCCTCCCGCTCTTCAAGCGCGTACAACGCGAACCCCGCGCAAAGAGCCAGAAGCGCCACATCCACCGTCGCCCGGTCAATCGAAGTCATCGTCGCCGGTATCGCCAGAAACAACGCGCCCCACGCCGGCCTCCATCCAATCCGAGCAAAATACCGCGAGGTCCAATACACCCCCAGCCCCACGAACCCCAGCAGCACG
>JAJYKC010000447.1 GCA_021788955.1 Acidobacteriota bacterium | reverse complement strand
CCGCCTAAGTGGGCGACGCGCTCTTCCATGCCGACGAGGCCGAGGCCGCGCTCGAGTTGGGGATTGAAGCCCTTGCCGTCGTCCTGGACGGTGAGCACGAGGGAATTGGCTTCCTGGCGGACGACGATGCGGACGGTGGTGGCTTCGGCGTGGCGGGAACAGTTGTGGAGGGCTTCCTGGACGATGCGATAGATGCTGGTTTTGTGTTCGTCGGGGAGGTCTTCGGCGAGGCCGGCGGCGGCGACGTTGACGCGGAGGCCGGTGCGCTTGGCTACTTCGCGGGCCTGCCACTGAAGGGCGGGGACGAGGCCGAGGTCGTCGAGCATGGAGGGCCGGAGGAGGAGAGCCATGTTGCGGACATCGGCGACGGTGCCTTCGGCGAGTTTGCGGATGGCGGCGATCTGGGGGCTGAGGGTGGGCGCGAGTTCGGGCGGCACGGCGGCGGAGAGGTTTCCGAGGGTGACGAGCATGGCGGACAGCGACTGGCCGACTTGGTCGTGCAACTCCCGGGAGATGGCGCGGCGCTCATTTTCTTGCGCGGAAACCAGGCGGGCCGAGAGTTCTTTCAGTTCTTCGCGGGCGAGGGCGATCTCTCGGAAGCGTTCGGAGGTTTCCGCTTCGAGCGTTAGGATGCGTTTCATGCTGTAGCCGGCGAGCAGGAGGCCGAGCAGGAGGGTACCTGCGAGAGTGAGGCCGAGGCGGATACGGAACTGGGCAAAGAGTTCGGCTACCTGGCTGTCGCCGGCGTTCAACTGCTGCTCATTGACGGCTGCGATCTGGTCGGCGATATCGAGCATGGCGGTGCGGCGGGGGAAGACTTCGTCGCTTAAGAAGTGATAGCCGCGGGCACGGCGCTCGGCCAGGCTCCAGTTCAGCGCGGGTTCAAGCAGGCGCCAGTATTCATCGATCTCCAGGCGGAGGCTGTTGAACGGGCCCGTCAGAGAGGGGGCGATCAGGCCGGCATAAGCGTCGAGGGCCTCGTTCATGTCGCGGTGGGCGCGGGAGAGGCTGCGGCGGTGGCTTTCGGCGTCTTCGCTTTCCGGCTCGAGGACGTAGTCGCGGACGTAGGTACCGGAGAGGTAGAGGTCGGAGCGGATTTGGTTGAGGAGGCGGTTGCGATGGAGGAAGTCCCGGCGGATGGCGTCATTGCGGGTCTGGATTTCGCGAAGGACCTCGATCGAATCGAAGCCGGCGACGGCCATGAGGAGGAGGAGTCCGCCGAAGGCGGCGAGGAGCAGGAACCGCGTGGGGCGGCGCCGGAGTTCGGTGGAGAGGATTTTGCGGCCAGGCATGCGTCGAAGGGCCAGACTGCCGTTCGCTGTATTCAATATAGAACGGGGAGGGAGGAGGAAGAAGCAAGGAGCGGGGAGCAAGGAGTGGGAAGCAAGAAGCCGGGAGCCGGGAGTCAGGTGGTCCACATCTGTTCGGCGTCGGAGCGGCGGACGTAGTTGGCGTCGATCGAGGCGGGGGTGAATCCGCCTGGTGCATCATCGAACTCTTCACGGCGAACATTCGGAACCTCGACACGCGGGCTGCCTATGCGAAAGCGGTCACCCAATTCTTCGCCTGGTGCGAGATACACCGGTCCACGAGACTCCAGGATGTGACGCCGGTGTCCGTCGCCGCATAGATCGAGAATCATGCAGGCGCGGCGCCGTCCGTCGAAGTGGTCGAGCGCCCGACGCCACACGGCGGTTTCGGACGACGTGCATCCCCGATGGCATTCGTCGGCAATGATGACGTCGAAAGCGTGAATCGGAATGTCTCCCCGATTGGCATCTACGTCGATCTCCTCGTCACCCATCCCATAAAGCGCTTCGCGCCCGAACAAGCTAGTCGCCGTACGCTGAATCGTCGAGATGTAAACGAAAGTCTGGCCAGGCTTCGGAGCGCGGAGATATTCCGACGGCAACTCCGTCGAATCGAAGCATTCTTCTTCGCCGAAGTCCTCGAGTTGGAAGCGCTGGCCGAATACTTCGTAGATGTTGTTGAATTTGAGGACTGGCCCCGCCTCCAAGGCGGCGAAGGCGCGGACGGCCCCGGCCGCGAGCGCCCGGCGGTCGACGAGAAAGAGGATTCGGCGGCCGACGCCGGCCTTCATGAGGAGATACACCTCGTTCACCATCGTGAAGGTCTTCCCCGTCCCGGTCGCCATGGCGACGAGGAGTTCGCGCTTGCGATCGCCGATCGCCCGCTCGATGGCCTCGTTCGCCTCCCGTTGGTACGGTCGCAGCCGCGCAATGTCGTTCGGGTTTGCGGGAAGCGCGCCAAGGGTCGCCTCGAAATCACGCCCAAGCTTTCTGAGAAGCGCGTCGGGCGTGCGGAACTCGCCCACGCGCCGGGAGCGGTTCATTTCGTGCCACACGTCGTGGTGCCAGATCACTTCGCCGTTCGTCGAATACAGAAACGGGACGCCGTACTCCCCCGCCCCGTTATCCGGCCGCCGAATTCTTTTTGAATACCGTTCGGCTTGCGAGAGGACGTTCCGCGGCCCGAGCGTCAGCTTCATCGCTTCCACGATGCCGAGGATCTTGCCGTCGGCGCAGAGAGCATAATCCGCCGGGCCGTTCGCGGTCTCGAACTCCGCAACGGCCGCTCGGCCGAAGTCGGCGATCAGGAGGCCGGGCTTGAACGAACGCACGGCCCAGTCGGCAGCCTTAAGCTTCCCGTCAATGTATCGTTTGCGAGTGAGCCATTCCGAATTCTCGGGGCTCGGCGGTTGCTGTGGCACGGGGCCGAAGAATCAGGTTAATCTGGTTTGCACGGGAAGCATGGTATCCGGACGCGGGTTTTGAAAAGCATTTATGATCCGCGACGCCTTCCGGTCGCTGCACCCTCGGCGGTCACCGCAAAACCGGCACCGGGAAACATATAGAATGTCTTAACAAAAACACACCATGAAGGAGATATTCGCTGCATTCGGGTCTGAGGTATTTCGACCGCTCGTCACCCTGCTCCTTCCCGGCGCTGTAGCCGTCGCACCGTGGTGTGTCGGAATATTTCAGCGGTGGCCGGTTGTATACAGTATGGCCAACAGCAATCACACGGAAACGGCCTTCGTGCTGGTTGCCGTCATGCTCTTCGTCGGCCTCGTTCTTGAGGACATCGGGTCAAATCTGGAAACCCGGCTGTTTGACCTCGCAGCCGATAAACTCACTGGCGGTTCGCATCAGAAGAATTGGTACCTGTATCTCCGAACGGTCTTAAAAGACGAACCGGTAGGGTGTCACTACCTGCGCACAATTTTGTTAAGAATGAAATTCGAACTCGGATCATCTGTAGCGCTGGCCGTCGCGGGGCCGGGCGCCTTTTCGACACTACTGCCGTGGGAGACCGCGTTCGTCGCCTGCGTCTCCCTCATGGCGGCGGGAGCGCTGCTCTTTCGCGAAGGTAAAAAGAGTCACTTGGTGCTCAGCCGGGTGCGGCAAGAGTTGTTAAGAGGCACACTCGCTGCGGAACTAAAACACGAGAGTCAGCAGAACTAACCCGGATTTCTCACCAAGCTATGGCAAAAAGCCGCTTTTCGTGGCATAACTGAGTTTCCATGC
>JAJYKC010000446.1 GCA_021788955.1 Acidobacteriota bacterium | reverse complement strand
CGGTGGCGCCCCTGTCCAGAACGGAAGCCTCGCTGCGCCGGGCGCAGAGCGCGTACGAGCAGATGCAGAACGGAACCCGGCCGGAAGACATCGCCGCGGCGCGGGCCCGCAGCTTGGCGGCCGCCGCCAACCTGAAACGCATGCAGGCGGGATACCGGCCGGAAGAGATCGCGGAGGCCGAGGCCGACGTGAAGCAGGCCGAGGGCGAGGTGGCCGAGGGTGAAGCGCGCCTGATGGAGATGCAGGTGACGGCGCCGGCCGCGGCGGTGGTAGAGGTGCTGGACCTGCGGCCGGGCGACTTAGCCGCCGCTAACGCTCCTTTAGTTACTTTGCTTGAGACCGGTGAACTTTATATCCGTGTTTATATCCCGGAGACGCAACTTAGTAAGATTCGGCTTGGGCAGAGCGCAAAGCTGTTCATCGATTCGGCGCCCGGCGAGGCGTTCCCCGCCACGGTGGAGCAGATCAACCAGCAGGCCGAGTTCCTTCCGCGAAACGTGCAGACACTCGACGAACGCGTGCATCAGGTGTTCGGAGTGCGCCTGCGCCTGGATAACGGCGCGGGAAGGCTGCGGCCCGGGATGGCGGCCGACGTTTCGTTTCCGCTTCCATGAGCGCCGCCATCGAGACGCGCGAAGTGACCAAGCGTTTCGGCGCGCTTACCGCCGTCAGCGAGGTTTCGATCCGCGTCGAGCAGGGCGATGTATTCGGGTTTCTTGGACCGAACGGGAGCGGGAAAACCACGCTCATTAAAATGCTCACCGGACTGCTGCCGGTTACTTCCGGCGAGGCGTTCGTCGACGGGTTGAACGTGATGAGCGATCCCGAACAGGTGCGCCGCCGCATCGGCTACATGTCCCAGCAGTTCAGCCTGTATACGGACCTGACGGTGCTGGAGAACCTGCGCTTTTATGGCCGCGTGTACGGGCTTCGGAACCGGGAACTGAACGAGCGCATCGGGGCAGTGCTTGCGATCAACCATCTGGAGCCGTATCGCGACGTGCTTTCGGCTCGGCTATCAGGGGGCTGGAAACAACGGCTTGCACTGGGTTGCGCGCTGTTGCATGAGCCGCGCATTCTGTTTCTCGACGAACCGACCGCGGGCATCGACCCGGTGGCCCGGCGCGAGCTTTGGGACCTGCTGTTCGATCTTTCGTCCCGGGGGATCACATTTTTCGTTACGACGCATTACATGGACGAAGCCGAGCGGTGCAACCGGCTGGCATACATCTACAACTCACGGCTGATTGCGTTCGGCTCGCCGGGAGAAATCAGGAAACTCAAGGAAGTGAACCCGGCCGGGGCGCGCCGCGTCGAGATCACCTGTTCGGATCTGATGCGCGCGCTGCGCACGACCGCCAAGATCGAAGGCGTGCGATCGGCCACGGCGTTCGGACAAAACCTGCACGCGCTGGTCGACGATGCGCTCAGCGACGGCGCTTTGATTGCGGCGCTCGAGGCGCACGGGCTTCCCGGGGCCAGTGTGCGTACGATTTCGCCGACGCTCGAAGACGCCTTCGTCGCCATTACGAATCAGCATCGCGCCGCGCTGGAGACCGTCGGTGGCTAACGTTTTCGGCGGGTTCAAGGCGGTGATGTACAAGGAAGCGCTTCACTTGCGGCGCGATTCGGTGGCGTTGGTGATCGGCCTGATTGTGCCGCTGGCGCAGTTGGCCGTGCTGGGCTTTGGGATCGACACGAACGTACGGCATGTCGCGTCCGTGGTGCTCGACGAAGACCAGCGGCAGGAGAGCCGCGATTTTCTGAACCGCCTCGCGAATTCCGACACGTTCTATCTGAAGCAGTACGTGAGGAGCGACCGCGAGTTGCACGAGGCGGTGGTGAGCGGCAAGGCGCGCGTGGCGATCGAGATTCCGCCGGATTTCAGCGACCGGCTCCGGAAGGGCCGCACGGCGCAGATCCTGGTGCTGGTCGATGGGTCGGATTCGAGCGTGGCCGGGCAGGCGATCAATGTCGCCTTCGGGATCGGGCTGGACGAGTCGCTGCGGCGCGTGCTGGCACCCGGACAGGCGATGCCAATCGATATCCGCGCGCAGCTTCTTTTCAACCCCGACTCGCGTTCGCCGAACTTTTTTCTGCCCGGGCTCACCGCCGTTCTGCTGCTGAGCGTGACGACGTTTCTGACGGCATTTTCGATCGTGCGGGAAAAGGAACGCGGCACGTTGGAACAGCTTTTCGTCACACCGGTGCGGCCGCTCGGCCTGCTTTTAGGAAAGATCGTGCCCTATCTGGGGATCGGCTACTTCGAGCTTTGCCTCATTCTCACGCTGATGCGATGGGTCTTCTTCGTGCCGATTCACGGCAACCTGATCACGCTGCTGGTTCTGTCGATTCCCTACCTGTTCGTGGCGCTTGCCTTCGGGACGTTCATCTCGACAACCGTGCAATCCCAGTCCGAGGCGATGCAGAAGGCATTTCTGATCTTCATCCCGAGCATCTTTTTCTCGGGCTACATTTTTCCGCGCGAGAACATGCCGGCGATCTTTTACTGGTTCAGCTTTCTCGTTCCGGCGACGTTCTACGTGGACATCACGCGCGGCGTGATTCTGCGCGGCGCGGGACTGAAGGAGCTTTGGAAGGACGGCCTGGTGCTGACGGTGATGGGCGTGGGGCTGCTGTTGCTGGCGGCGCGGCGGTTCCAGCGCAAGTCGATCAATGCCTGAACCTCACGGCGGCGGATGGTACCATGGAAGACATTCCATGTGAATGCACGGCAGGGGTTGGTTCCCGCGGCGTTGCGTGAGGAAGAAGGAAGAACGCGCCATGAGTAGGCCATCGCGGCGCATGGTTTTGGCGGCCCTGCTCGCTGCAACCGTCGCCCGGCTGCATGCGGCAGACGAAGCGGGAAAGCCAAAAACGGATAGCCGCCAAGCGTACGCGGACAAAATACGCTCCACTTACCATTTCGCTTTCGGCAGCGGCAACATCGCGGCGCCCGGCGATTTACAAGTGGAGGGCAACGATTTTCTTTCTCCGCAGACGTTTCCCAGCGCCGAATACTGCGGCCACTGCCACAGTGAAGCGTATCGCCAGTGGCGCGAGTCACTGCACGCGAATTCATTTCGGGAGCCGTTCTATCGCACCAGCGTGAACATTCTTCCCCGCACGAAGGGGATTGAATTTACGCGGCACTGCGATTCCTGTCATAACCCGATCGGCGTCGCTGCCGGGGAGCTGACCGAGAACTCCCAGGCCGACCGCCGTTCGGACACAGACGGCCTGACCTGCATGGTATGCCACTCGATTCAGAAGTTGCAGCCGGAGGAAGGAAACGGCAGTGTCGTGCTTGGCGTGCCGGCGGTGATGGTGGACGAGAAGGGCGAACCGGTCCGTGGTCCAGTTCCCGATGATGAGATTCTGAAGCACCCGGAGCGGCACGCGCGCGCCGTGATGAAGGATTTCTACCACACGGCGCAATTCTGCGGCGCCTGCCACAAGGCCAACCTGCCGAAGGGCCTGAACGACTATAAGTGGATTCGCGCGTTTACGACCTACGACGAGTGGCAGGACTCAAAATTCTCCGGGCAGACGCC
>JAJYKC010000445.1 GCA_021788955.1 Acidobacteriota bacterium | reverse complement strand
CACATGAAGGACTGGCTCGCCGCCATCGACGCCCGCTCCAAGCCCGTCGCCGACATCGAACAGGGCTATATTTCAACCGCCTCCTGCATCCTCGGCAACCTGTCGATGAAACTGGGCCGCTCGCTGAAGTGGGACGAGGCGTCGCAGTCCGTTGCCGGCGACGAAGAGGCCAATCGCCTGCTGGCGCGTGCTTATCGCGCGCCTTGGGTGCATCCCGCTCCGGAAAACGTCTAAGTTACTGGAAGTCCACCAGCACGGTGTTCGATACCGCCCCGTCCACGTGAAGAGTAACTTCGACGGCGCCGGCTCCGGCAAGGCTCGCAGGAACGGGGATGTTGATCTGATCGAGGCCGGCGTAAGTTCCCTGCGCGCCGGCATAAGTTGCTGTGGCCGAAGCCGCGCCCATCGACACTGTCACCGCAGTAGTGTGATTGCGGATGCCGGTTCCGTACAGAACCAAGTAAGTCGGCTGCCCCGTCGCCGCCACCGGAACAGGAACGGGTGTTCCCCCGCCGCCGATCAAACTCGTATATGTCTGTGCCCCGTTGTTGATCGTCACCGCACTGCCTACTGCCAGCGTATTCACGTTGAACAGCCCCGGCGAGACGTTGGCGATCCGGACCTGCGCGGCGGTCGAACCTCCGGAACTGGAAATCGTGACGTTTGCCGTGCCCGGAGCGAGCCCCGCCGGGAGCACGTAGTTGACCTGCGAGGGCGAGACATAGAGCATCTGGGCCGGCCTCGCCACGCCCGCCGAGTCCAGCACGCTCACCGAAACCCCGCCTAATGTGGCCGGCAGCGGCATGGTGGAAGCGCTCGCCGTCCCCGGCGCCAAGCTGGACCCGAATGCGCTCGCAATCGCCGACGCGGCCAGCGCGCCCGGCGCGAAACTCGCTCCGTTTACGTGCACCGGCGCGGGCGGCACCACACCCGTCGTGTTCAAAAGCACCAGCGCGTTGCCCGGTGGTAGCAGCGAATACAGCCGCAGCGCCGTGGTCGAATTATTCGCGCCGCCGTTGAGCAGACCGGTCATCGAACTCGCCGGTTCGCCCAGAAAAACGAGATCCGTCCGCCCATCGCTGTTCAAGTCCGCAGTGGCCAGACCAACCGGAAGCGTGGCCGCTGGGTAAATATTGACGATCACGGGGGACTGAAACGTACCGTCGCCATTTGACAGCCGCACCGCCAGTGAACCCGAACCTGAAACCCATTGCGATTCGACAAGGTCGAGCCGTCCCCGGTTGGCGACATCGACCAGCGTACTGTATTGCGTCATCGAGCCCGGTGCGCCGGCGCCGGTGAAAAATGGCTGAAATGTTCCATCGCCCATGCCGAGATACACCGCCACCGAAGAACCGGGCGTGCCTCCTCCGCCGAGTGCGATCACGGGACCGTCGGAAACCAGGTCCGGAATACCATCGCCATTGACGTCCGCAATCTGGACGTTGTAAGTTCCTCCAGACCATGGGTAACTTGTGACCAACGAATAGCTCCCGTGGCCGGCGCCGGCTTCGATCGCCACCGATTCCGAATACTGCGCCTGGCCGGCGGTGTTCGTGCTGGTCTGCGTCACATTCAGAACCGCCAGGTCGGCGATACCGTCGCGATTGAAGTCCCCGGTGGCAAGACCGACCGGAAACCCGATCGATCCCAAAACGACCTTCTGGGGAACATTGAACGTGCCGTCCCCACGGCCCGATAGGAGGTAGAGCGCGTTGTTCTTAACTGTCGTGTAGTCCGGGGCCATCAGAAGCAGCAAATCCAGCTTCCCGCTGCCCGTGAAGTTTCCGGCCAACGCTCCGCCAACGAGGGAGGAGATCGCGTTGCCCGCGATCGCTTCCTGCGGAAGCTGAGTCACGATCGGCGCGCCGAAGGTCCCATCGCCGTGCCCCGGCAGGACGAAGATTTCCGGCCCGAACAGACACACGCCGAGTAAGTCCCGGTTGCCGTCGCCATTGAAATCCCCAGTAAGTAACGCCCCGGCCGCACAGTTTTGCGGCGTACGAAACGTCGCCGCAGGTCCGAACGTTCCGTCGCCCTTTCCCGCCCGCAGTGAAACCGTCTGGCTCCCGCCGTTGAGGGCGGCAAGATCCGCGCGGCCATCGCTGGTGAAATCGGCCAGCACGACCGCCGTGGGTCCGTTCTGCAAGGGGTAAGTAGCGGGAGGGGCGAACTGAATGCGTTGCGCCAGGGCCGCCGAGCCAACAACAAGGAGGGCGGCCGTCGTGCGAAAGCATCGCGGCATAACGGCTGCTTCGATTCTAACGTGGCCGGTAACCGCCGCCGCGTAGCTAAGGCGAAAACCCGTTCACAACTCGGCATGAATTATTTCGCCGAATCAGGTGAATCGCTTAGCCGTAACCCCTCGGAGGCGGCGACCGGCCCCGCCGGACACTCAGGGCGGAATAGGAAACCTCCGCACAACCATGGAAAACCCACGCGCTTTTCTTCGCCGCCTCGCCGCCGGAACTCCCGATGACCTGGCCGAGGCCGTACTGCGCGCCACCGGCGAGGAACGGCGCGCACTCGAAACAACGCTTGGCGCGGGACAACTGGATGCCATTCGCAAACTGGCGGAGGGCCGCGAGCGCTCGAGCGGCGAGAAACTCGGCAACGTAGTCGTTCTTCACGGCATCATGGGCGGCGAACTCGCGCGGATCGAGAACGGCGACGAGGACACTATTTGGGTTTCGCTCTGGCATCTGTTCTGCGGTCAGTTTGCCCAACTCGCGCTTAACGGGCAAACGGGTCTGAGCCCGCGGGACATCCGTGCCTCCGGCATCCTCCTGCGCTACTACGGCGAACAACTCGTCTCGTTGGCGCGCGACTGGAATGTCCGGCCCTTTTATTTCGACTGGCGTTCCGACATCCGGACCACGGCGCAGGCGCTGAGGCAGAACCTGGACGCCTGGTTCGGCCCCGATGGCCAGGCTCACCTCGTTGCCCACTCCATGGGCGGACTGGTGGCGCGATGCTTCGCGGCGATGTATCCGGAGCGCTGGCGCACGCTCGCCGGGCGTCTCGTCATGCTCGGCACGCCGAACTACGGCTCCTTTGCGATTCCCCGGCTCCTGTTCGGCAACAACAGTGTCCTCCACTTGATCGACAAGATCGACTTCCATCACTCGCTCGAGGACTTGCTCCGCGTGGCGGCGACATTTCCGAGCACCTATCAGATGCTGCCGTCGCCTGACCGTCTTCCCGGCCTCGAACGTCTGTTCGAAGCGGCCACTTACACAGAGACTCCCTTGCCGCAGCGTGCTCTCGACGATGCGCGGGCTTTCCAGCGGCAGATTGTGCCCGTGGTCGACCCCAGCCGCATGCTCTACGTTGCCGGCTACAATCTCGCAACACCCAACGAAATCGCCGATTACGAAAAGCTGGGCTTCGATGCCGGCTACCGCTTCTCCCTCCACGGTGACGGTACCGTGCCTCACAACCTCGGGCTGCTCGATGGCGTTAGGACTTACTTCACCAACTGTGACCACCAATCGCTGCCGGCCAACAACGACATACTCGGCGCCATGACGTCGATGCTCACCACCGGCGCCGCGCC
>JAJYKC010000444.1 GCA_021788955.1 Acidobacteriota bacterium | reverse complement strand
CGGGATGGTAATCGGCCACGCCTTCGTTGTATGGGGCAGATGGAAGAATGCCGAGCACGATTCCTCCCCCCTCGAGGGTCTTTGATTCGCCGTTGTCTGAGACCAGAAGGGGCGGATTATGGCCGGCATTGCAGTACGTGATGCGTCCGTTGGCGGGGTCGAGGACGCAGGCGAAGAAGGTGATGAAGCGGTTCTCGGGGCAGTTGGCGCAAATGGCGCGGTTGAGCCGCGTCACGCGGTCCGCCAGCCGGTCCGCCTCATCGAAAATGACCTGGCAGCGCGCCTGAAGGCTCGACATCAACAGCGCGGCCGGCATACCCTTGCCGGCGACGTCGGCAACGATCAAGCCGACGCGTCCGTCGGAGTAGGGGAGAAAGTCATAGTAGTCGCCGCCGACTGTGCGGCAGGGAGCGTTGTAACCGGCCAGGTCAAGCCCGGGGACTTGCGGCGCGGCCGTGGGGAGGAGCCGCCGTTGAATCTCGGCCGCCTGAGCCATGTCCCTTGACATCAGCCGCTCGGTGGCTTCCACCTCGGCCAGGCGCGTGTGCTCGATGCGGATGGCAGCGACGTTGGCCATGACGGTGAGCAGACTCAGGTCCTCGGAATCGAATTCGTGAATCAGATTGGGGGAGTCGACGTAGATCAATCCGATGACGCGGCTGTCGGTTTGCAACGGGACGGCAAGGATGGAATGGATCTGCTGCTGGACGATGCTCATCCGGTCACGAAACGCTTTGTCGGTTTGCGCGTCGCGCACCAGGACGGACTGGCGATCGTTGATGACGCGGTCCCGGACACCGCGGCTGATGCGGAATCCTTCTCCGCGTACGGCCCGGACCACCAGTTCCTCGCCTTCGAGGGTCATGAGTACGCCGCGTTCGGCCCCGACCGCGTGGACGGACAGCTCCATTATGAGGTGGAACAGTTCGTCGAGCCCCATGTGTCCGGCTAATTCGCGGCCGGCCTCGATCAGGGCGCGAACCCGGGGGTTGGCGTCGATGCGGTCGCTCCGGGCCTCCCCTGGCTTCGCCCCGAGAATCCCGGACAAACTCGTTATGACCGTGCTGCCTCCGCTGGCTGTCGTATCGCCGGGTTCGACGAAGACGACCGTATCGGCCGCGGGCGCAGGGGAGCCTCCGAACTCGATCATGAGGTGCCCGGCGCTGATGCGGTCGCCGCTCGAAAGTGCGTGGGGCTCGGTGATTCTCTGGCCGTTCACCAGGGTGCCGTTCTTGCTGCCAAGGTCGGCGATTTTCCAGCCTTCGGTGCTGAATTCGAACGACAGGTGCTGCCGGGAAAGGCCGATGTCCTCGGCGAAGCAAAGTTCGCAGGCACTCGAGCGGCCGAGCACGGTGCGTTCGCGCTCGAGCATATACGGGTGGGTGGATCCATCCGGGCCGGTGATGAGGATGGGGCGCGGCAAGATCTGCCGTTGCGGACTAGCCATGATGCTAGCGTAGCCCACCTGCGATGTGAAGTCTTGGGCCTGTGTTAGCCTAAATTCTTGGCGTCGTTGCCGGAATGTCCGCTCGAGTGAGCGAAAGCATCGTTCTTCGCACCTATCCGTTACGGGAAGCCGACCTCATCGTCAGTTTCTTCACACGCGATCAAGGCAAGCTGCGGGGTGTCGCGGGGCGGGCCCGGCGTCCGAAAGGGAACTTCGGCGCGGGACTGGAGCGGTTGTCGCACGTCTCCATCTCTTATTACCAGCGGGAAAACCGCGAACTGGTGAATTTGAACTCCTGCGAACTGCTACATCGCCAGTTTCCGCTCGCCACCTCGTTTGAAACGAGCGTGGCGATGGACTACTTGGCCGAGGTAGCCGACCAGATGCTGCCGCCGGGAGAAGTAAACGAACGGCAGTTCCGATTGATGCTGAGCGTGCTCGAATACCTGCGGCAGGGAGGAAGCCCGTGGGCGGCTGTGTCCTACTTCACGTTCTGGATGGTGCGGCTGGCCGGGATTCTGCCGCCGCTGCCGGAAGAGGACGAAACGCGCGCGCTGGCCGCCGAGATGGCGGCGTCCCACATCGGCGCGCTTCCGCCGCGCGATTGGACCCGGAAAACCGGGGCCTTGCTGCGGCGGTTTCTGGTGCGAAGCATTGAAGACCACGTGGAACGAAAACTACTGACGGTACCCATTCTCGAATCGCTATGAGCAAGCCTTACTCCTTCCAGCGGATGATATTCCGGCTGAAACAATATTGGGACGAACGGGGCTGCATTATCCAGGAGCCGTATGACGTGGAAGTCGGCGCCGGGACGATGTGTCCGGAGACGTTCCTGCGCGTGCTGGGACCGGACCCGTATCGCGTGGCCTACGTGCAACCGAGCCGCCGTCCCGCGGATGGCCGCTACGGGGAGAATCCGAACCGGCTTTACAAACACCAGCAGTTGCAAGTGATTCTCAAGCCTGCGCCGGACGACGTGATCGCGCAGTATCTCGGCAGCCTGGAAGCGATCGGGATCGACCTTTCCAAGCACGACATCAAGTTTGAAGAAGATAACTGGGAATCGCCGACGCTGGGCGCCTGGGGCGTGGGTTGGCAGGTGATGCTCGACGGACTGGAGATCACGCAGTTCACCTATTTCCAGCAGTGCGGCGGCGTGGATCTGGACATTGCTCCGGCGGAGATCACGTACGGGCTGGAGCGCCTGGCGGCGTTTCTACAAGGTGTCGAAAGCGTGTACGAGATCGAATGGACCGAGGGCTTTTCGTACGCCGACGTAAGGTTGCGCGACGAGCAGCAGTTTTCGGTTTACAACTTCGACGCGGCTGAGACCGGCACGCTGTGGAAGATGTTCGAGCTGCATGAAGGCGAGTGCCAGCGCTTGCTGGCCGGATGGGCCAAGAGTGAGGACAAGGACCGTTACCCGGTGCTGGCGGCTTACGACCATGTGTTGAAGTGCTCGCATCTTTTTAACCTGCTCGATTCTCGCGGGGCGATCAGCGTCACCGAACGCGTGGCGGTGATCGCGCGGGTGCGCAAGCTGGCCGTCGGCACGGCGCAGCTTTGGCTGAAGCAGCAGACGCAGGAGACCGCCGCATGAGCCGCTTTCTGCTTGAAATTGGCTGCGAGGAAATCCCCGATTGGATGATTGTGCCCGCGCTGCGGCATTTGCAGGGCGCGGTGCAGGCGTTGTTTGACGAGAAGTTGCCAGGCGCGCGCGTGGAGCGGACCGAAGCTACACCACGGCGGCTCGCGTTGTTCGCCGGGGACCTGATCGCGCGTCAGCCGGATACGGTTGAACTGGTCATGGGACCGCCGAAATCCGCCGGCGCCGGCGCTGCGGCCGGATTCGCGAAGAAGAACGGCGTCACCGCGGCCGATCTCGAAACGGAGACGACGCCCAAGGGCGAGTACTTCGCTCTGCGGAAGAAGCGCGAGGGCAGGGAAGCGGTGAAGGTGTTGGCCGAGGCGTTGCCGAAGCTGGTGCTTGGCATTCCGTGGCCGAAGACGATGTATTGGACCAGCAGGAGCGGCTCGCGGTTCATCCGGCCGATTCGGTGGATCGCGGCTCTGCTCGACGATTCCGTGGTGGCGTTTGAAATCGAAGGCGTCGCC
>JAJYKC010000443.1 GCA_021788955.1 Acidobacteriota bacterium | reverse complement strand
GCTTTGCCTTATTTACAATCGCGAGCTTTGCCGGAGCCTGATCCTCCGCGTATATCCGCCAAGCCCGCTCGATCTCCGTCTTGGGAGTTTTGTCTTTCTTCTTGATAAAGCCGTGCGTGACCAGAATCAGCCTACGCTCGTTTTTCGCATAGGCAAATGGCATGCGGATCTGGAAAGATTTGAACTCGTACAGCCCACCTCCCAAGTCGCCGAATTTCTCGGGGTTGTAGAACTTCCCGTGATCACCGGCAATCATGAAGAGTGCCATCAGCTTGGCCTTATCCAAAGGTATTCAGTCCGTCAAAAAACTCGCCGGCCGGACAATCGCCGTTGTCCCGTCTTGCAAACGCGATGGTGAAGTGCGCGCCGCGGTAGGCGACTCGCCGTGCCACTCATCGTCTCCATGTTAACTTATAACTTAACATTCTTGCAAGCCTTTCGTGTGAGGATGTGTCTCTGAAGACAGCCCGGAAGACGCCCGGTTCTTCCATGAGAAACTGATTCGAAGGGATCTTATCAAGATCGAGACCGAAGGGGGATGGACCGCCGTTCGTGTGTGGGCGTATTCGAACCGAAGCCTGGTCACGGGGCACGCCGGTGGTGTCGCCGCGGCGGGTAGGCAACCGCGCTTGAATGGGGACGGGGATAGGAGTGGACATCGCAACGGCTATTCAGCCGCTGACTACGTTCTGGCGGGGGCGGGGGGATTCTGCGCGAGGATCCGGCCGGTTAGTCCAGGAACTTCACGTCCAGTTCGGCGAGGTGCTGGAGGACACGGTCAAAGCGAAACGGCGGAGGCGGCTGCAGGAAGGTGTGGTCGCCGCAGGGATCACACATTTAGCGGAAGAACGGCTCGTTCAGGCCGGGCGCGTGGAATTGGATGAACCGGGTATTGTTGCCGGTCAGTTGAAAGGTGTGCGGCGTGCCGGCGGGCACGTGCAGAAAATCGCCCGGGTGCAGCGATACCATCTCTTCGCAGGCTGTCATGCTCACGCTTCCGTTCAGGCAGAAGAAGGTTTCCGTGCGCTTGAAATGTACGTGATTCGGGATGCGATGTCCTTGTGGGCCCCTCGGTCATCAGGGCGAGGAACTTGCCGCCGCTCTGGCGGCGATCGGTGAGAAATGTGAAAAGCTGATCGCCCGCAAATCATGTGCTCCCCTTCGCCGGCCGGGATGACGTAGGGCTCGACACCAGCGGGAGGGAGGATGGTCTTTTGACCCGGCGTGATGGCGGAGGAATCGTCGAAGAGAAACTCAACGTCTACGCCGGGCAGCGGCTTCGTCCAGTCCGGCGGTTGCGCGCTGGCCAAGTAGATGACTGCCTCGGAGGGCTGGCCGAGGGTGGCATACATCGAGGCACCGTTGTCACCGAAGGTCCATGTCAGGAGCCTGGTTCGGTGGCTGGTGAAGGTGAAGCTGTGCGGCGTGCCGGGCGGGACGCTTGCATAGTCGCCGCCCGCCAGCGCAAAGTCCCTGCCTCCCAGCCGCAGAGCGGCGGACCCTCAAGGACGTAGATCGCCACGTGCGAGCGGTGGTGCCGATGCAACGGCACAACGGAGTTTTTTGCGCCGATCAGGACGACGCCTTCCATGAGCGAGCCGGTGTCGTCGCCGCGGCCTATGATTGTGGCGAGAAACGGGCCGAGCAGGTACCGCCGGCCTTCACCGCTTTCGAGGAAATAAGGCTGCTGTTGGCCGGGAAGCACGTTTTGGCGCATGGTCAACTCTCACTGGCGAGAGTAGCAGTTGGTCGTGGGGCGCAGGGGCTGGGGTGAGGTTTGGTTTGACACTTGCGGGGAGCGGTCACTACACTGAAAAGCATGGTTTGGGGAGCACTCGCGGCGGTTAAGCACGAAGGGGCGCCCAGGCCAGGGAGTTGTTCGCTTCGGGATGCTTCTCGCTAGAGAGTTAGTCGCATATTTGTCGCGCCGGATTGTCACCGGCCTTTCTCCACAATATTTGGAAACGCACTATCCCGACGCCGCCGTGGAGGCGGTTTCGGCGGTGATTGAGGCAGAACTGCAGGTCGAGGACCGGCTGAACGAGGAAGTCCGCGACATGCTGAGCGAGTACAGCGAGTACATGCGGCGGGAGGGCGTGAGCTACCAGGAGATGTTCCGGCGGATCAAGAACACGCTGATGAGCCAGCGGAAGGTGATCCGGGCGTCGGGGCGGGACACGGGCGACGCGATGAAGCTGTCGCGGGACAAGATAAACGACATCTCGCACAAGGTAGTTGCGGCGCTGCGGAAGGGGCGGGATTTCCGGCTGAAGGAAGACGCGAATGAGATGCGGCTGGAAATTGTGAAGGTCATGACCGATCTTCTGGTGACGGAGGAGAAGGTGGACCGTGCGGCGCGGACGAAGATCCGGACGCAGAAGCGGGAAATTCCCGAAGGCACGGAGGAGTGGGACCTGCTGCACCGGCGGTATTATGCCGAGGAGATGAAGAAGCTCGGCATCGACCTGAGCCGATGAGACCCGCGCTGGCGGTAGCTGGAAGCCTCAACATGGACTTTGTGGTTTCGACGGCGCGGCTGCCGGCGCCGGGCGAGACCGTAGCCGGCCACAACTTTCACACGGCTCCGGGGGGCAAGGGAGCGAACCAGGCCTGCGCGGCGGCGCGATTGAGCGCGGGACGGCTGGCGGTGCGGATGATCGGGCGGTGCGGGTACGACGCGTTCGGCGATCAACTGAAGGCGGGGCTGGCGGCGGCGGGCGCGGACGTGAGCGGCGTGCACGCGGTGCGCGCGGCGGCGACGGGCGTGGCGATGATCGAGGTGGACGCGGAGGGGCGGAACTCGATTGTGATCGCGCCGGGGGCGAACGCGATGCTGAGCGAGGCCGATATGGAGCAGATGCGGCCGGTGTTCGCGGCGAGTTCGTTCGTGCTGTTTCAGCTTGAGTCGCCGATGGGGACGGTGGCGGCGGGTTTAGGGATTGCGCGGGACGAGGGCGCGGCGACGATGCTCGATCCGGCGCCGGCGCGAGCGCTGGATGGGGAGATGCTCCGGAGGGTGGACGTGCTGACGCCGAACGAGAGCGAAGCGCGGATTCTGCTGGGGCGTGAGCCGGGCGAGATCGAACTTCACGAGGCCGCGGAGGTGGCGCGGGCGCTGCTCAAGCTTGGGCCGCGGGCGGTGGTGCTAAAGCTCGGACATCAGGGCGCCTTCTTCTTCGACGGTTCCGTCGAACTCTTCCAGGCCGGTTACCTGGTCGATTCCGTCGACTCCACTGCCGCGGGCGACACTTTCAACGCCGGTTTCGCGGTTGCTTTGGCCGAGGGCAAAGGGGTTGCGGAGGCACTCCGGTTTGCCTGCGGGGCCGCGGCGATATCGGTCACACGCAGCGGCGCCCAGCCTTCGATTCCCAGCCGAGCTGAAGTCGAGAATTTTCTCTCCACTCGGGCCTGAGGCCCCGCCGGGCAGGTCCGCGACTTTGTACATAGCGTAGGCTCCGTTTGTGTAAATGGGGCGCCAGCCCGCGGGGTGGGCGGTTGCCGGGAGGACGACGTAATCGATGCCGCGGCCGCGGAGGCTGGGGCCGGGCGGGGCGTCGACGGGGAGCGGAGGGTTGGAGGATTGGGCGGGGT
>JAJYKC010000442.1 GCA_021788955.1 Acidobacteriota bacterium | reverse complement strand
CTTCGACGCCGCACCGAAGCCCGTCCCAACGCCCTCCGGGAGCGAAATCGTCGTCGACGGCCGCCGCAAGCTTGACCGTCCCATCACCGTCTCGGGCGTCCGCGCCAGGTCGCTCACCGACGGCGCATCGATCCAGGTGTACGCGCTACTCCCCGACGGCCGCACGGAACCTTTGATCTGGCTCTACAGCTACCAGCACAAGTGGGATCGGATTTACCGGTTTCGCCATCCGCTCGAGTTTCCGGCCGGCACCATCGTCGAAGCCAGCCCGGCGTCCTCCGGCGCGGTGTCCCTCGTCGCCGCCCACGCGGCGGTCGCTAGCTCAGTTCCTTCACGGGCACGTTAAACGCGAAGGTATTGACGACTCCTTCCCGCTGCATCTGTACCCAGATTCGATAGGTTCTCGCGCGCGGGAAGATCAGGTTGAACTGCATCTTCGGCCCGCCATCGGCGATGAACGGGTGGCTATGGATCATGTCCACCAGGTCGTCGCTCGCGGCCAGCATGTGCGCCCAGGCGCCGATGTACTTCTGCAAGCCTTGCGCCGGATTCAGTTCGAAAAATACCAGCGTCTTAAACCCGGCAAGCGGCTGCGGAGGATCGGTGGTCAACGAGGCTTGAAGGTTGATCCCCTGCTTTGGACTGACATCGGCGGCTAACTTGGCGTAAGCCAGCGCCGGTGGTACGTTGCCCGGCGCCGGAACAATGGCCGTACGCGCGATAAGCTGCGGCGTCCCGGCTGTGGGGTAAAAGTCACCCAGGATCCGATACATTCCGGGTTTCGGAAAAGTCTCGACGTAATGGAACGAACCGTCCGGCTGCGGTTGCGGGTGGTCATGCACGAAGTAAGTCATATCCTGACTCACGATAAACATATGGAACAGTTTCTCGTGCATGATCGTGAAGTCTTTCACAACCTGCTTCGTGTCGGGATCGCGCACGCAGAACGTGAGTTCCGTTTTCTCGCCCACGCGGAGCGCTGGGGGTTGCATATCGACATCCAGGCGATACTCCCGCTCGGGCGGCACGCCCAGAATCAGCTTCATTCCGCAGCGGGGGCAAACGCCGGGCTTGTCAGAACGGTAATCGGCGTCCATCGGGCAGACCCAGTCCTGCGGGGCCGCCGGCGTAGGGTCGGCGTTTTGCGCCCGAAGGACCCGTGCCGCTAGTGCCGACAGTAGAAAGGAGCGTCGATCCATGCAAGCCTCTCCCTCAGTTTGGCACAAGCTGCAAGGGTCAAGCCCCGAATGTGGCGGAATTGAGCTACATTTCCAGTTATAGGAGGGGGATTATGCCGGCGCAGTCATCTTACCCGCGCGCGCTGCTTATCCTGTTCGTTCTCTCTTCCGCGCGTGCGCAAAACCCCGCCGCGAACCCAACCCCCGGCGCGCAGACGCCGCCGAAAGAGAAATGCGCCGTCTCGGGCACCATCGTTGCGGCCACAACAGGCGTCCCGCTCGCCAAGGCTGAGGTGATCGTGCGCCCGATGAACTCCGGCGATGATACCAGTTACGCGACAACAACAGGAGCCGACGGTAAGTTCTCAATTACGGGTGTCGAGCCGGGGAAATACATCCTTACCATCAATCGCAACGGCTACGTCAGCCAGTCTTACAATTCCAACGGCAGCCGCCATCAACCCGAAGCCCTCGACCTCCAACCGGGACAATCGATGAACGATCTGAAGGTCGCGCTTCTCGCGCAATCCGTGATTGTAGGTCGTGTTCTTGATACCGACGGCGAGCCGCTGTCCGGTGTATTCGTGCAGTGCAAGCGCCCCGCTTTCACGATGGGTGAGAGGACGATGACGCCGGCCAACTCGGCCTCAACCAACGACCTCGGCGAGTACCGCATGTTCGGTCTCTCGCCAGGAAAATGCTATGTTTCCGCCGAGCGCCGGGGCGGCGCGGTATTCGCTCAGCATGTTGTAGTTGAAGGGCGCTCGCCGGAGTACGCTCCCACGTACTATCCGTCAACACCGGATATTTCTTCCGCCTCGGCGGTTATGGTCTCGGCTGGCCAGACCGTCAGCGGCGTCGACATAACGCTCCTTGCCCTGAGGACGCACCGCATCACCGGGTACGTTAAGAATTGTCCGAGCGGTAAGTCGGCCTTCGTCCAACTCATACGCGCGGACGACAGCCCGAACTATTTCGAAGCCAACCGCTTCCAGATGGCCCGCAGCCGCGACGGCTACTTCGAATTCACCGGAGTCGGCACCGGGAACTACATCGTTTCGACTCAGCCCGTCGGCTCGGGAAACGAAAGAGTCGCCGCCAGCCAGGCCGTGTCTGTGGGAGATTCCGATGTCGTCAATCTGATCCTTGATCTGACGCCACTGCCGTCCTTAGCGGCCGTGATCGCTTCTGGCGATCCCACGGCGTGTCCGCCGAAGAACGCGAACATTTCGCTGCAGCCGAAGTCCCGTCTTCCTTTCGGCGGATGGGCGCAGAACACCGCCGATGAAAACGGCCAACTACGACTCGACGGAGTCGCCTTGGTTCCGTATTCTGTCCTTGGTTACAATTTGCCCGACGGCTGTTACGTGGTCTCCATCCGGCTCGGCGATGATGCTGTCGCGGACGGACAGGTCGATTTTTCGCAGGGCATCCCCACCGGACCGCTGGCCGTGACCATACGCCCTCGTGCGCCGAGAGTGAGCGGCACGGTTAAGGACGCCAACGACTCGCCGGCCGCGGGCGTTCTCGTAGTCGTGGTTCCGGCGGACCCGGCGCAGCACTGGACCGCCCTCTACCACAGCACCACGACCGATCAGAAGGGAAGCTATTCCTTCAAGAATCTCATTCCCGGAAATTACCAGGCCTACGCCTGGGAAGACATTCCACCCGGCGCCTGGCAGGATCCGGACGTCCTCAAACAGTTCAGCGCAAAAGCGGTCACGTTGAACCTGAAGGCCGGCGACAACGTGAACCAGGACCTCACCGTCATCCCCGCCTCCGAAACGAAGGATATTGAGTAGTTCGCCCTAACCGCGCAGGTCGGCGAACGCCGCTTCAATTTCTTTCTTTGCCTCGGGCGATGGCGGCAGCAGCGGCAGCCTCGGCATGCCGCCGTAGTATCCCATCACGTCCATCGCGTGCTTCAGCCCGCCGATACCGTACTTCTCCGCGATCAGCGTCGCCGGCTTTTGGATGCGCCGCTGCCAGTCCATCGCCGCTTCCACCTCCCGCGTCCGGTGTGCTTCCCAGATCGAAATGCACGCATAGGGCGCCGCATTCGCGAACGCCAGCACCGCGCCGATCGCGCCCACCGAAAGCGCCGGCGCAAGCGTTCCGGCGTGCCCGGTCAACATCTGGAAGCCCTGCTTCACCTCGCCCAGCATCCGGATCATTCTGCCCACGTTGCCCGAACTGTCCTTCATCCCGATGATGTTGGGGTGATGCGACAACTCGGCCACGGCGTCGGTCGCAAGCTCAATGCCCGTATTCTGCGGCAAATTGTAGAGCAGCACTGGAATCTTCGCCCCGTCCGCCACCGCGCCGTAGAACGCCTGCTGAGCGCGGGCGCTGCTGAGTTGCCCCTTGTAATAGTGCGGGTTCACCACCAGCGCGGCCTTGTAGCCCAACTCGGCGGCCTTATTTGTCAGCGCCAGC